>CAMVDI010000165.1 GCA_947166205.1 uncultured Clostridia bacterium | reverse complement strand
CCATGGAGCGAACAGGCTCAGGAAAACTGTTGACGCTGGATCGTTTGACGTTTACGCTTGGTCGATTAACGCAGAGCCCACTGGGCTCTGCGCCTCTCCAATGCGTCGCATTGTCTTCGGCAGGGGGCAGACTCCATAAGTCCGGAACAAACGAAAACAACCACCCGTGAAGGGTGGCTGTTTCGTTTGTGGAGCATAGGGGAGTCGAACCCCTGACCTCGACAATGCGAATGTCGCGCGCTACCAACTGTGCTAATGCCCCATCCGTTCCAATCGGAACGGGGGATAGTATAGCATAAGCAAATCGAAATAGCAAGCATTTTTTGAAGAAGCCGCGGATTTTCCAGGAATGGCCCGGAGAGCCTCGCTCTTCCATGCGTTCTTCGCGGGGGTCCGCCCGTTCCCGTACGCGTTCCTGTCCCGTTTTCCGCGGTTTCGCCTTATTCCCCGCCGGCGTTATCGGGGGCGGGGACGTGAGCCCTCTCCCCTTTTGCCCGCCACCAGATGAAGAAGGCGATCGCGGTCAGCAGCGCCAGGACCTCGGCCGCGGGGTTGGAAAACCAGATGCCGTCGTTTCCGAAGAGCACGGGCAGCAGGTAGACTGCCGCCAGCGGGCCGACCAGTCCCTTGGCCACCGCGATGACCAGGGAGGCCGTTCCCTGATTCAGCCCGGTGAAGTAGGAGGAGCTGAAGGTGGTGATCCCGCCCAGCAGGAAGGACAGGGAGATGATCCGCAGCGCGTGGGCGGACAGGGCGGTCAGCTCCTCATTGTATCCGACAAAGAGTCTGGAGATCGGCGATGCCAGCGCGCAGCTCAGCACGGCCATCACGGCGCCCAGGATGCCCATCAGCGTCAGCCCGTACCGTTTCAGGCTGCGCAGCTCGTTCCGGTTGCCGCTGCCCAGGTGGTACCCGACCACCGGCACGATGCTCATGCTGACGCCGTAGAACACGGAAATGAACAGTCCTCCGACATATTCGCTCACCGCGTAGGCGCCGACGCCGTCGTCCCCCAGGTAGCGGATCAGCTGCAGGTTGAAGATCACGGCGACCATGGCGTAGGAGACCGCGTCCACCATTTCCGATCCGCCGTTGTAAAGGCTCTGCCCCAGCGCCGTGGCATCCCTGCAGGGAGCCGCGAAATGCAGTTCATGCTTTTTGTTGAAGAAGAAAGCCATCTGGATGGCCGCGCTGACCAGCCAGGCCAGGCCCGTGGCGAGGGCCGCGCCCCGCATGCCCCATTTGAACACGGCCACGAAGATCCAGTCCAGCAGAATGTTGGCGGCGGCGTTGGAAAGCGTGGCCGCCAGGCCGACGCCGGGGCGGTCGGCCGTGATCACCAGCGGGTGGAAGGCCATGGAAAGCATCTGGAAAGGCATAAAGACCGCGAGAATCCGGCCGTAGGTGATGCAGCCGGGGAGCATGGCTTCGGAAGCCCCGACCCATCGGGCGATGGACGGAACCAGGAAATAAAGCAGGGCGGAGACCGCCGTTCCCGCCGCCGCGAGCACGGAGATGATCATGCTCAGCAGCCGGCAGGCCCGTTCCTTCCTTCCCTCCCCCATCTCCCTGGAGATCAGTGCGCTGGCGCCGGTTCCGAACATGAGCCCGATGGACATCACGATCAGCAGGGGCGGAAAGATCAGGTTTTCCGCCTCAAAGGCCGCCTCGCCGATAAAATTGGAGATAAAATAGCCGTCCGCGATCTGATAGGTATTGTCGACCAGCTGCATCCCGATGCTCGGCAGCGAGAAGAGCAGAATGGTGGACATTTTGAAATGGTCCGAAAGCTGAATCTTTTTCACGTCGGTCACTCCCAGCCATGGCGAAAGCCGCCATGGGTTTCTGTATTTATGCCGCCCTGCGGGCGGCATGCTGTGTCTTTCCCTGTCATGGCGAAAACCGCCATGGGATTCTGTTTATCTGCCGCCCTGGTTTTCGGTTTCGCCTTCCCCGTCCCGGGGGACGGAGGCGTCCAATTCGCCGCAGGCTTTCCGGATCTCATCTCCGGAGAGCGGGCGGATATAGCCCTCCAGCGCCCTGGCCTTGGCCATCAGCCCCCGGGACCGGGGGTTGATGAAGATGACGCACCGCTCCCGGCCGTTCTTCGCCTCCTGAATCAGGTTGAAGGCGGCGGAATTGCCGTCAAAGGCGATCAGCAGGGACGGGCGCCGTTTGAAGATCTCATAGGCGAAGCTCTTGTACAGCCCCATGCCGGAGCTCTCGATGGACACCATCACGCCGACGCCGGCCTCCTCCAGCCGCCTCTTCTCGGAGGGAGTCACCCGGTTGGGCACCATGGCGATGACGTCGAACCGGCCCGCCGCCTGCCTGACCGCGTAGCCCTCCTGGCCCTTCAGCGTATGCCCCACCACGAGGCAGACCCGCTCCGGGTCCGCCCAGTCCAGCAGGCCGTTCAGCATCTCCCGGTCCTCCTCCCGGACCACCGTGCGGTGCTGACTGTTGTTGAAGCTGCCTCCGGCGATGATCACAGGCAGCTTTCCCTCCGGCAGGGCGGCCAGCTGGCCGCTCAGGGCCTGGGCGGTATCGGTCTTCCCGGAATCCCGCCACAGCTTTTCGGTTTCCGCCGAAACCGATTCCAGCCTCCGCCGGTAATACTGCTCGATATCCCCGGCCCGCTCCCCGCCGCGGAAGGCGGCCTCCTTCTCCGCGAAAACCCGTTCGCTCTCCGCCTGAATCCGGCTCTCGCTCTCCTTCATGCGGCGCAGCTCGGCGTAGCTGAGCCCCAGCAGCTTCTCCAGGCTCAGCTCCTCCTCGATGGAGTTGGTTCCGTACAGGGCGCCGCCGTCGGTTCCCTGGACGCAGTTCACGTTCGCCCGCAGATACTGCTTCAGCGGATGCCGGTCCAGGGTGCTGAGGTTGTTCAGGCGCACGTTGGAGGTCAGCTGGAATTCCAGCGTCACATGGTTTTTCCGGATCTCCGCCAGCAGCTTTCTCCCCTTCTCGCTGTTCAGATCGCAGGTATACAGCCCGTGGCCGATCCGCAGCGGCGGAAAGGGCTGCCCGTCCCGCAGGGCGCTTTCCACGCAGAGGATGCTGTTGGCCACATTGTCCGGCAGGCTGTCGTTTTCCCCCGCGTGGATCCGGATCACAAAGCCCGGCGTTTCCCCGGCGATGCGGACCAGCTCCCGGATCATGCCCCGGAGCTCCAGGATGTCGTTGATCTCCTCGCCGATGATATCGCTGCCGGCCACGTAGGGATCCTCCGCGATGACCCGGAGGCACCGCAGGTTTTCCGCCAGATAGTCCACGGGGGTGGCCTGATCCCGGATGATCGTCAGGGGCGTCCGCCGGATGCCCGCCAGAAAGCGGAGCCGGACCCCGGTTTCCCGGGTGACCGTCGGCATGATCTCGTGGATCTCCCGGAGCTTTCGCGGAAACTCCTCCGGCTTCAGCAGGGCGGTATCCGTGATCTCCGCGTAGGTCACGCCCTGATGCTGATAGGTCCGGGCGATCCACAGCAGCAGATCCTGATACAGCGTGTTCCGGCGGTAGCGGTCCTGCCCCCGGTCCGAAAGCATGCGCTCCGCGTATCCCCGCACCTCCCGGTCCGGGATCAGCTGCAGGTTCATCCCGCTGAGCCGGGTCTGAGCCCCGACGCCCCGGGTAAAGACATAGCGGTACAGATAGACCTTTTCCAGATCGGCGAAAACCGCCTGGCCGTCCTTGGGGATGGTCAGGGAGTTCCGGATTCTGTCGATGTTGTCCGAAGCCGCCTCCGGATTTCCCAG
>CAMVDI010000164.1 GCA_947166205.1 uncultured Clostridia bacterium | reverse complement strand
CCGCACCGGCGCGGATATCAAGATCCGCTGCAATACCTGCGGCCATGTGGTCATGATGGACCGGGAGCGGTTTCTCCGGCTTCGGAAGCAGATCCGGAAGCAGGGGGAGGCCACTTCATAACCCGGGCATTCCGCCGGCCGGAATCTTTCCCGCGCCGCGATGCCGGGGAGGGCCTGCGCAAAAAAAAACAAACCGGGAAGGAACGGCGCTGTTCCTTCCCGGCTTTTTTCGCTCCTGCCTTTCGCTTATCTGAACGCGGCTTTGGAAGCTTCCAGGGCGGCGATGACCCGGTCGCAGAAATCGTCGAACTCGGGATCCTCCACCTGGCACTCCTCCGGGTGAGAGAGAACATAGCTGAGGGCGACGCGCACGCCCTGATCGAACCGCACGTTGGTCCGCATCTCGGGCACCAGGCGCTTCAGCTTGCTGTTGTCGAAAACCACGGAGACGGATTTGTCCCCGGTCAGGCTGCCCTCCAGATCCAGCCCGATGGATTTTCCCACTTCGGCCAGATAATCCGTCGCCACGTGATAGGCGTGAAGCTCCACGCCCAGGGCGTCCGCGATGGTTGCGTAGATCTGATCCCAGGTCAGCGTTTCATCCCCGGTGATATGGAAGGCTTCGCCGATGGCGTGCCGGTTTCCCATCAGGCCCGTGAATCCGATGGCGAAATCCGTGTTGAAGGTGAGCGTCCAGAGGGAAGATCCGTCCCCCTGGATCAGGACGGGTTTTCCGTCCATCATCCGGCGAATGACCTGCCAGAAGCCGTTCTTTCCCTGAACGCCCAGGGGGATGTTCCGCTCGTCATAGGTGTGGCTGGGGCGGACGATGGTCACCGGGAAACCGTCCTCCCGGTATTTCCTCATCAGAAACTCCTCACAGGCGGCCTTGTTCCGGGAATACTCCCAGTGGGGATTCGCCAGGGTCGTCCCCTCGGTGATGATATAGCTGGCGGCGGGCTTATGATAGGCGGAGGCGGAGCTGATGTAGATATACTGCCGGGTCTTTCCCCGGAACAGGCGCCAGTCACGCTCCACATCCGCCGGGACAAAGCCGATGAACTCGCAGACAGTATCAAAAGTCAGCCCCTGCAGCTTCTCCGCCGTTCCCTTCTCATCATGGATATCCGCCGTGATCAGATGCACGCCTTCAGGCACGACCGAATTCCGGCTGCCCCTGTTCAGAAGCCAGACCTCCCAGTTCAGATCCTTGACCAGGCGCCTGACGATGGCGGTGCTGATGATTCCGGTTCCTCCGATGAACAGAGCTTTCATGGTATATCCTTCCTTTCATTATTGAGTTTACGCGCTGCACGCATCTTACCATACCGGACCCGCCGGCGCAATTTGTTTTTTTCGGTTCATTTTTTTGCTTCCGGCGGAATTCAACCGGCAGGAAAAGAAGGACAGCCGGCGAATAAGAAAAAGGTTATAGCTCTGAATACGCTGATTCTGTACCGGAATCCAGGGAAAGGATACCCATGCCTGATATTCTGCCGAACGCGCTTTTATTCATCATCACATCTGCGATCATGGCCCGGTTTTTCCGGAAGGACGGAAAATGGAAGGCCTCGAACGGCCTTCATCTGCTGCGCTTCTTTACCACGCTGAGCAATATCTTCTGCGCGGTCTCCGCCCTGCTGATCTGCCTTTTTCCGGACAGCCGGCCGGTCTGGCTTCTGAAGTATACGGGAACCGCCTCCGTGACGGTGACCATGCTGACGGTATTCCTGATTCTCGCGCCGGCGATCGGAAAGGGCGGGCTGAAAAAGGTGCTGGCCGGCGCGGATCTGTTTCTTCACCTGCTGAACCCGCTGATCGCGCTGCTGTCCTTCTGCCTGCTGGAAAAGCGGGGAATGAGCTTTGCCGAATCCATGCTGGGGATGATCCCCGTGCTCCTGTACGGCCCCTGGTATCTCTACCGCATCAAATTCGCGCCGGAAGGAAAGCGCTGGAACGATTTTTACGGTTTCAACAAGAACGGAAAATGGCCGGCCTCCTTTCTCGTCATGGCCGTCGGAACCTTTCTGATCTGCCTGGGGCTGATGGCGCTGCAGAACCGCTGAGCGTTCCCCGCCTCCCGTCAGGTTTTTGACAGACAGGGGAGGGCCTGATACAATAACGGAAAGCACAAGGAAGGGAGCGGAAGCTGTTTCCATGAGCGACAGCAGACCCGTCGGCGTTTTTGACAGCGGCATGGGAGGAATCGGAACCCTGGCCTCGCTGGTCCGTGAACTGCCCGGCGAACGTTTCATCTACTACGGGGATACCCTGCACGCGCCCTACGGCACCCGGACAACGGAGGAGGTTCTCCGGCTGACGGAGGACGTGGTCCGGCAGCTGGAAGGGGACGGCATCAAGGCGCTTGTCATCGCCTGCAACACCGCCACCGGCGCGGCGGCCGCCGCCCTGCGGGCGGAGAAGGCGTATCCGGTGATCGGGATGGAACCCGCGCTGAAGCCCGCGGAGGAAAACTGGCGGGGAGGGAAGATCCTGGTCATGGCCACGCCGCTGACCCTTCGGCAGGAAAAATTTCTCCGGCTGATGGACCGCTTCGGCGCCCACGCCGTTCCGCTGCCCTGCCCCGGACTGATGGAGCTGGTTGAGCGGGAGGATGATCCGGGGGCGGAGGCCTACCTGCGGAGACTGTTCGGCGAATGGAAGGAAGAGGAGATCGACGCCGTTGTGCTGGGATGCACCCACTACGTTTTTCTCCGGCCCATGATCCGGCGCATGCTGCCGGACCGGGTTCTGATCACCGACGGAAACGCCGGCACCGCCCGGCAGCTGAGAAGGGTGCTTTCGGAGCGGGGCCTTCTTTCCGGGGAAACCCTGGGGAACGTGGAGATGCGCACCAGCGGGGACGAGCGGGAAATCATCCCGAAAATGGAACGAATGTATCAGAGAGCGGCGGGAATCCTGACGAACCTTGCCTGATTATTCCCATAAAAAACATTTTTGACTTTTCTTTTGGACGGATCTATGGTAAGATTATCTTTGGTTTGTGAAGCATTTCCGCGCTTCCGCTCCGGGAAGCTTCGGATCACTGAAAAAATACAGGAGGAATTCGACCATGGCTGAGTTTACAACGTCCAACATTCGGAACATTGCCCTCATGGGGCATGGCAGCGAGGGCAAAACCACGCTGATGGAGGCGATGCTCTTCGCTGCCGGAATTACCGACCGCCAGGGCAAGGTTGAGGACGGGACCACCGTTTCCGACTTTGATCCGGAAGAGAAAAAGCGCGGGTTTTCCATCAGCGCCAGCTACGCGCCGATTCCCTGGGCCGGCAAGGTGATCAACACCATCGATGTTCCCGGATACTTTGACTTTGCGGGCGAGCTCATGGGCCCCCTGCGCGTGGTCGAGACGGCGGTGATCGTCATCGGCGGCGTCAACGGCCTGAACGTCGGCGCGGAGAAGGCCTGGGATCTGGCCGGAGAGCACAAGCTGGGCCGGATGTTCGTGGTCAACCAGATGGACCGGGAGCACGCCAATTTCGAAAAGATCGTCGCCCAGCTGCGCGAGAAATACGGCAGCAGCGTGGTTCCGATTCTCCTGCCCCTGGGCGAGGGCTCCGCTTTCCGCGGCGTCGTGAACGTGCTGGAGCGGAAGGCCTATGAAGGCGCCTACAAGAAGAGCAAGGAAGTGCCGATCCCCGCGGAGCTGGAAGGCGAAATCGACGAAGCCTTCGAATACCTGACCGAGCAGGCCGCTTCCGCGGACGATGATCTGATGATGAAGTACCTGGAAGGCGAGGAGCTGACCCATGACGAGA
>CAMVDI010000163.1 GCA_947166205.1 uncultured Clostridia bacterium | reverse complement strand
CTCCATCTGCTCAAACTCCCGGACCCGGAAGATGAAGTTGCCGGGAGTGATCTCATTCCGGAAGGACTTGCCGATCTGGGCGATGCCGGCCGGGAGCTTTTTCCGGGTGGTGCGCATCACGTTCTGGAAATTCACGAAGATGCCCTGGGCGGTCTCCGGCCGGAGATAAATCTCGTTGGCGCTGTCCTCATTGACGCCGGCAAAGGTTTTGAACATCAGATTGAACTGGCGGATGCCGGTAAAATCCTTCTTTCCGCAGACGGGGCAGACGATGTCATGCTCCCGGATATAGGTCTCCAGCTCCTGATTCGTCCAGCCGTCCCCGGTTTCCGCGCCGCCGGTGAAATCCTCAATCAGCTTGTCCGCGCGGAAACGGGCCTTGCAGGCCTTGCAGTCCATCAGGGGATCGTTGAACCCGCCCACATGGCCGCTGGCGACCCAGACTTCACGGTTCATCAGAATCGCGGAATCCAGCCCGGTATTGTACTTGCTTTCCTGAACGAATTTCTGCCACCAGGCCTTCTTTATATTGTTCTTCAGCTCAACGCCCAGGGGCCCGTAATCCCACGTGTTGGCCAGGCCGCCGTAAATCTCCGACCCCGCAAAGATAAAGCCTCTGCCCTTGCAGAGCGCCACCAGCTTGTCCATCGTCAGTTCAGCCATTCGCGCCGTTCCTCCTGAA
Organism: uncultured Clostridia bacterium; assembly: GCA_947166205.1. The sequence continues at coordinate 3,133 of CAMVDI010000163.1, read as the reverse complement.
AAAAATCATTGTTTCCCTCCCGGAAACACCGGGAACATCTTAAAAGCCGGCGCACCGTTTGTCAAGGATAAGATTGAAACGGCGGGGGTTTTGTGGTATGCTTTCCGGCGGGAAAAATCAACCGGAAACCGGAAAACGGGAGATGAAAAACACGTGAGCGAGAAACCGAAGAAAAAAGGCCTGTTTGCCCGTCTGCGGGAAGGGCTGAGCAAAACCCGGGGCAACATGACCGAAAAGGTCGACGAGATGGTCCGGGACAACCGGAAGGTGGATGAGGATTTCTACGAGGAGCTGGAGGACATCCTGATCATGGCGGACTGCGGCATGAAAGCCACGGACGCCATCATCGGCGAGCTCCGGACCCGGGTGAAGCGGCAGAACGTGAAGGACGCCGCCTCCGCCAGGGAGCTTCTGAAGCAGATCATGATCGAGCAGATGGACATCCCCAGACCGCCGCTGAAATGGCCCATGGTCATGCTGATGGTCGGGGTCAACGGCGTCGGCAAGACCACCACCATCGGCAAGCTGGCGCTGCGCTTCCAGGCGATCGGGCGCCGGGTGATGCTCTGCGCGGGGGATACCTTCCGGGCCGCGGCCGCAGAACAGCTGACCGTCTGGGCGGAGCGGGCGCGGGTGCCCATCGTGAAGCATGAAGAGGGCGCGGATCCCGCGGCGGTGGTTTTTGACGCCATCCAGAGCGCGAAGGCGCAGCAGGTGGACCTGCTGATCGTGGATACCGCGGGCAGGCTGCACAACAAGAAGAACCTGATGGACGAGCTGAACAAGATGCGCCGGGTCATCGACCGGGAATATCCGGAGGCGGACACCCGCTGCATCCTGGTGCTGGACGCCACCACCGGGCAGAACGGGCTGCAGCAGGCCCGGGCCTTCAAGGAGGTGGCCGAGATCGGGGGCATCATCCTGACCAAGCTGGACGGGACGGCCAAGGGCGGGATCGCGCTGGCCATCCGGCAGGAGCTGGAGGTGCCGGTCTGGTATATCGGCGTGGGCGAAGGGATCGACGATCTGCAGCCCTTCAGCGCCAAAGACTTTGTGGAGGCGCTGTTCTGAGGCGCCGGCCCGGCCCGGTTTGTTTCCATCTTGACTTGCAAGGGCCGGAGGGATATAATCTGTTCATTGCGTTTACATGAAGGAGGCTGGGTTTGTCATGAAATCCAAGAAAAGGCGCGGCAGCAGGACCGGATCGATTGTCGCGCTGTGTATTGTGCTGGTGTGCACGGTCGTTCTGGCCGTGCTGGGCACCGGCGGCTGGAGCATTCCGCCCCGCGGGCTGTACCGGGTGATGCCCTGGCTGCCCACCACCGATTCCGGGAACTGGCCGCAGGTTCTTCCCCTGGGGCTGGATCTCCGGGGCGGCATGTATGTGGAATATTCCGCCTCGAAGCCGGAGAACGCGGAGGCTTCCTTTGAGAGCCTGCTGCAGGGAACCATGTCCATCATCCAGCAGCGTCTGACGGACAAGGGCTTCACGGAAGCGAATGTCCAGCAGATCGGCAGCGACGGGATCCGCGTGGAGATTCCGGACGTGCAGGATGATACCGTGCTCGACCTGATCGGCGCGGCGGCCAAGCTGGAATTCCAGGATCCCAGCGGAAACGTGTTCATGACCGGCGACATGGTCAAGACCGCGAGCTATTACTACTCCGAGGGCGACCATCAGGTGGCCTTCACCCTGACGGACGAGGGCGCCAAAATCTTCGCGGACATGACGTCCCGCAGCATCGGCCAGCGGATCACCATCCTGCTGGACGGGGAGACCCTGATTTCCCCCACGGTGCAGACAGCCATCACCAACGGCTCCGGCGTGATCAACGGGATGGGCAGCGTGGAACGGGCCACCACCATCGCCGCCAAGATCCAGTCCGGCGCGCTGCCCCTGGAGCTGACCCAGCAGAAGGTGGACAAGGTTTCCGCCACCCTGGGCCGGGACGCCATGAGCTCCTCCGTTTTCGCCGCCATCATCGGCATCCTGCTGGTCATGCTGCTGATGATCTTCCGGTACAGGCTCAACGGCGTCATCGCCTCCTGGGCGCTGACGATCTACATCATCGTCCTGTTCATGCTGATCGCCGTCTTCCATATCCAGCTGACGCTGCCCGGCCTGGCCGGCGTGGTGCTGGGCATCGGCATGGCGGTGGACGCCAACGTCATCATCTTTGAGCGCTTCAACGAGGAAGTCCGGGCGGGCAAGAGCATCCGCGTGGCCGTGAGAACCGGCTTCAAGAACGCCATGAGCGCGATTCTGGACTCCAACGTGACGACCCTGATCGCCGGCGTGGTGCTGCTGCTGCGGGGAACCGCCTCCATTCAGGGCTTTGCCAAGACCCTGCTGCTGGGCGTGGTGGTTTCCATGTTCTCCGCGATTCTGGTGACCCGGTTCCTGATGAACCGCTTTGTGAACGCGGGCTTCGTGAAAACCAGCCTCTACACCCGGCTCAGCGCTGAAAAGGAGGTGGAGGCGTAATGAACATCAAGATTCAGAACCGTTCCAAAACCTGTCTGATCATCTCCTGCGCCATCATCGTTCTGGCGCTGATCCTGACGATCTTCGGACGCGGCATCAACCTGGGCATCGATTTTGAGGGCGGCCTGTCCATGGAGTACAACCTGAAGCAGACGGCTGTGAAGGGCGATCTGGAAGGCATACTCAGCGGCATGGGCATCACCTCCTCCACGGTGACCTATCAGGGCGCCAACGAGAGCGAAGCGGTGATCCGCATCAAGGACGCCGCGGAGGACGATATCCAGAACATCCAGAGCCGGTTCGAGGAGCTGCTGAAGGAAAAGTATCCCGAGGCGGAAGCCATGGGCGACGTGAACTACGTGGGCCCCGTGGCCGGCGCCACCCTGGTGCGCAACGCGGTGATCTCCGTGGTGCTGGCCGCCGTGCTGATGCTGATCTATATCGCCATCCGGTTCGACCTGAACAGCGGCCTTTCCGCCGTGTTCGGCCTGCTGCATGACGTGCTGATCATGCTGAGCTTCATGGTGATCTTCCGCAGCTTCATCCAGATGAACTCTTCCTTCATCGCCGCGGCCCTGACCATCGTGGGCTACTCCATCAACAACACCATCGTGATCTTCGACCGGATCCGGGAGAACGCCAAGAAGT
>CAMVDI010000162.1 GCA_947166205.1 uncultured Clostridia bacterium | reverse complement strand
AACATCCCCGGATTCTGCAAGGAATTCAATGACCGTACCGCCAAGGATGCCGGCCTGATCATCCCCGTGGTGATCACCGTGTATACCGACCGGACCTTCACCTTCATCACCAAGACGCCTCCGGCGCCTGTGCTGATCAAGAAGGAACTGAACCTGGAAACCGCCAGCGGCCGTCCCAACCGGGACAAGGTGGGTCAGCTGACCAAGGAACAGGTGAAGAAGATCGCCACCATCAAGATGCCCGATCTGAACGCAGGCAGTCTGGAAGCCGCCATGAGCATGGTAGCCGGTACCGCCCGCAGCATGGGCATCACCGTGGAAGAGTAACGGAGGTGGACGAGATATGAAGCACGGAAAGAAGTACATCGAGAGCGCCAAGCTGATCGATCATCTGAAGCAGTACGACCCCGAGGAAGCGGTGGATCTGGTTCTGCAGACCGGAAAAGCCAAGTTTGACGAGACGGTTGAGATCTCCGTCCGCCTGGGCGTGGATCCCCGCCACGCGGATCAGCAGGTCCGCGGCGCCGTGGTTCTTCCCCACGGAACCGGCCGCACCGTCCGGGTGCTGGTCATCGCCAAGGGCGACAAGGCGAAGGAAGCGGAAGCTGCCGGAGCCGACTATGTGGGCGCTGAGGACATGATCCAGAAGATCCAGCAGGAGAACTGGTTCGACTTCGACGTTTGCGTCGCCACCCCCGACATGATGGGCATGGTCGGCCGCATCGGCCGCATCCTGGGCCCGAAGGGCCTGATGCCCAACCCCAAGTCCGGCACCGTGACCATGGACATCACCCGTGCCATCAAGGACATCAAAGCCGGTAAGGTGGAGTACCGTCTGGACAAGACCGCCATCATCCACTGCCCCATCGGCAAGGTGTCCTTCGGCAAGGAGAAGCTGCAGGAGAACCTGAACGTGCTGGTGGAAGCCATCAACAAGGCGAAGCCCGCCGCCGCCAAGGGGACCTACATGCGGAGCATTTACCTCTCCAGCACCATGGGCCCCGGCATCCGGGTCAACCCGCTGAAGTTCTGAGCATCCTGACGCGAATTGGACGGTATCTTCGGATACCGTCTTTTTTTGCGCTGGAACACAGGGGGACCGTCCCCCTGTGTTCGCAGTTGTGCGGGGAAAACCTTTATGATATGATGGGCGCTGCGGGGAGGATCCCCGCAGAAAGCGGAAGGGGAACGGGACAGACCATGAGCATCGCACGGTTTTCGCACGTATCGGAACAGCAGTATGAGGCCATGATGGCGGGAAGAGGGGAACATCTGCCGGTGGGGGAGATTCCCCTGCCAAGAAGATCCACCCGGGGAAGCGCCGGCTACGACTTTGTGACGCCGGCGGAGATCGTTCTTCCGCCGGAGGGAAGGGTCATGATTCCGACGGGCATCCGTTGCGAGATGCAGGAAGGATGGGTGCTGCTGATCTTTCCCCGGAGCGGGCTGGGATTCCGGTATCAGATCCGGCTGTGCAATACCGTGGGGGTGATCGACAGCGATTACGCCTTCGCGGAGAATGAGGGGCACATCATGGTGCCGCTGCGGAACCCGACGAAGCAGGAGATCGTGCTGGCCCGGGGAGAACGGTTCTGCCAGGGCGTATTCGTCCCCTTCGGGCTGGCGGAGGAGGACGGGGAAAGCCTGGGGGAGAGAAGCGGCGGCTTCGGCTCCACCGGGCGGTGAAGGAGCACCGGGAAAAAACGGATCGGGAACTGAAGACATTCAGGAGAGAAGAAGTTGAGCAGGACAAAGGACAGGATCAGGGAAAGCAATCTGCGGTACAGGCAGAGCCTCGGACAGAACTTCATCTATGACGAGGATCTGCTGGCTGCGCTGGTGGCGGACGCGGAGATCACGGAGGAGGAAGACGTTCTGGAGATCGGGCCTGGCGCGGGGAGCCTGACGAAGCATCTGTGCGGCGCGGTCCATCACGTGCTGAGCCTGGAGCTGGACGAGCGGCTGATCCCGCTGCTCGGGGCCTTCATGGCGGACCGGGACAATTTCACCCTGGTGCAGGGGGATGTGATGACGGCGGATCTGGCGGAGATCACGAAGGATTTGCGCAGGCCCTTTGCCGTGGCGGCCAATATTCCGTACTACATCACCACCCCGCTGATCACCCGGCTGCTGACCGGCGGCCTGCCCATCAGCCGGATGGCGCTGATGGTCCAGAAGGAAGTGGCGGAGAAAATCCTCTCCCGGCCGGGAGAGGACGGATGGGGGCCTCTGGCGGTGCAGTGCCAGTACCGGTGCGAACCGCGCATGACGCGGATTGTGCCGGCGGCCTGCTTTACCCCGCCCCCGAAGGTGGACAGCGCCTTCATCGTGCTGCCCATGCGGGCGGAGCCGGCCGTCCGGGTCAGGGATGAGAAAGCCTTTTTCCAGATCGTGACCGCCGCCTTCGCCCTGAGAAGGAAGACCATGACCAACGGGCTGTGCGCCGCGCTGCACCTGAGCCGGGAGGAGGCACTGGGGCTGATGGGCAAAGCGGGGCTGGATGAGAAAATCCGGGGAGAGAAGCTGAGCCTGGAGCAGCTGGCCGCCCTGGCGGACGCGTGGGCGGAGACGCGCTGAGGGGGATTCCGGGGGAGAAGAAAAACCCGGACCGGGACAGATCCGGGGAAATATGATATGATAAGCGGCGAAAACGACGAAGGAGATGGGTTTTATGACTCAGAAATACGCACCCGTCCGGATGCATCCGGCTTTCCGGGGAGGAAAGCTGACCCCCTGGGGCGGGGAGAAGCTGCGGACGGTTTTCGGCAAGGAGATTGCGGAAGTTCCCACGGGGGAAAGCCTGGAGATCAGCTGCATTCCCGGGCTGGAAAGCCGGGACGACCGGGGACGGACGCTGACGGAGCTGATCGCGGAATATGGGGAAGACTTCGCCGGGCGTTACGCGGGGAGGACCTTTCCGCTGCTGCTGAAGCTGATCGACGCCCGGGAGCCCCTGAGCGTGCAGGTGCATCCGGACGATGCCTATGCCCGGGTCCACGAGGGGGGAAAGCTGGGAAAGACGGAGGCCTGGCTGATCCTGGACTGCCCGGAGGGAGCGGAGCTGGTATACGGCGTTCAGCCGGGAACGGACCGGGAGACGCTGAGGCGGGCCTCGGAGGCGGGAAGCGCGGTGGAGCCGCTCCTGCGGCGGGTGAAGGTCCGGCCGGGGGACGTCTGCAATATCCCCGCGGGAACGGTACACGCCATCGGGGCGGGGATCCTGCTGTACGAGATTCAGCAGAGCTCCGACGTGACCTACCGGTTTTACGACTGGGACCGGACGGACGCCCAGGGCAGGCGGAGGGAGCTTCACATCGACAAGGCGCTGGACGTGACCCATACGGACTTCGCGCCGGAGACGATCCACTGGGAGGAAAAACCCGGGATCACAAGGGTTCTGGAGGAGCCGTTCTTCAGCCTGGATCTGATTCGGGCGGCGGGGGAGCCGGTCCGGCTTCCGGAGCCGGAGGATTTCGGATTCCTGACCGCGCTGGACGGCGGGCTGACGCTGGCGTGGGAGACGGGCGAGATGCCCCTGGAAAAGGGAGAAAGCTTCTTCCTGCCCCGCAGGGGCTTTCAGCTGACGCTGGGGGGCCGGGGCCGGGCGGCGCTGTCCATGCCGAGGGACTGACAGAGAAAGGAAAAGGGAAAGCAGCATTTTGGTCAGACATCATGTTTACGGAAACACGGAGGGCATCCGGGACGCGATGCTGCGGCAGCTGGATGACCTCTATCAGATCTTCCTGGAGGAAGGGGAATACCTGCCCCGGGAGATGATGAAGCTGCTGGCGGAATACTCCTGCAGGCTGAACCGGGAGATCGCGGTCTATCTGACCCGGGACGGGGAGAC
>CAMVDI010000161.1 GCA_947166205.1 uncultured Clostridia bacterium | reverse complement strand
GTGACGGAGGTGCTGGACGCGGGCGCGGCCGGCTGAAGCCCGCGGCGGGCCGGGACGGAAAGCCCCGGGGCCGGCAGGACGGGCAGAGCCCCGGGACGGGTTTCCGGGGATGGATCGGGCAGAACAGGGGGAAGACGGAACCTATGGATACGATGCTGCAGGAAACCCTCGGCGCCGGCGCTCAGATCCCGGACGCGGGGGTCCGGAAGGACATGAGCTATACCCGGAACCGGGAGCTGAGCTGGCTGGACTTCAACGAGCGGGTCCTGGCCCAGGCGGTGGATCCCGGCCTGCCCCTGATGGAGCGGCTGCGGTTCGTGGCGATCTTCACCAGCAACCTGGATGAGTTTTTCATGGTGCGGGTGGGCAGCCTGCTGGATCTGGATATGCTGACCCCGGATGAGAAGGACAACAAGTCCGGAATGACGCCCCGGGCCCAGGTCATCGCCATTCTCCGGCGCGTCCGGGAGCTGATTGAACTGCGGGACCGGATTTACCGGGATCTGTCCCTGGAGCTGACCCAGTCCGGGATCACGGAGGTTTCCTATGAGACCCTGACCTCGGCCCAGAAGGAATATGTCCAGGAATACTATAAGGAAAACATCCGGCCGCTGCTTTCCCCCCAGGTCATCGACCGGAGCCATCCCTTCCCCCATCTGAAGAACAAGGCCCTTTACGCCGCGGCGCTGCTGACCCCGGGCGGAAAGAACGCCCCGGGCGGAAAGAGCGCCGGGGCGGGGAAGGACAAGGAAAAGGAGAAGGGAAAGCCCGCCGTCAGGCAGGAGGGGCTGCTGGGCATCGTGGATGTGCCCGGAAGCCTGCCGGGAGCCATTCTGCTGCCGGGGGACGGTCTCCGCTATATCCGGACGGAGCAGGTGGTTCTGGCCCATCTGAAAAAGATCTTCAAGATCTATGAGACCTCGGAAACCGCGGTCATTTCCATCACCCGGAACGCGGATATCACCCTGAGCGAGGAACTGTACGAGGAGCAGGAGGACGGGGAGGCCCCGGACTTCCTGCACTATATGCAGAGCCTGCTGAAGAAGCGGACCCGCCTGGCGCCGGTCCGGCTGGAAACGGAGGGCAGCGCGCCGAGGCTGGCCCGCCTGCTGAGCGGATTCCTGAAGCTGGAGCCGGAATTTGTCTATTCCTGCGGATGCCCGCTGACCTTCGGCTTCATGGACAATCTTCAGCCCATCCCCGCCCGCTTCTGCTTCAGGCCCTATACCCCGGCCTACGCGGAGGATCTGGATCCGGACCGGCCGATCTGGGACCAGGTGGCCCAGCGGGACGTGCTGCTGTTCTATCCCTATCAGAGCATGCAGCCCTTCCTGGATCTGCTCCGCCAGAGCGCCCGGGATCCGGACGTGGTTTCCATCCGGATCACGATCTACCGGATGGCCCGTTCCTCCGTGATCGCGAAGATGCTCTGCGACGCGGCGGAGAACGGCAAGGAAGTGACGGTGCTGATGGAGCTCCGGGCCCGCTTTGACGAGCAGAACAACATCAACTGGGCCCGGGAGATGGAGGAAGCCGGCTGCAGGATCATCTACGGCCCGGAAAAGCTGAAATGCCATGCCAAGCTCTGCCTGATCACCCGGCGGGAGCGGGGCGGCATGGGCTACCTGGCCCAGATCGGAACCGGGAACTATAATGAAAAAACGAGCCGGCAGTATACGGATTTCTGCATGATGACCGTGAATCCGGCCATCACCCGGGACGCGGTGAGCTTCTTTGAGAATATGCTGATCGGAAACAGCGCGGGGGATTACGACACGCTGTTTGTGGCGCCTTACGCCATGAAGAACCGGATCATTGCGCTGATCGACGAGCAGATCGCCCGGGGAGAAGCGGGAAGAATCCGGGTCAAGGTGAACTCGGTGACGGACCGGGAGCTGATCGACAAGCTGAGCGAGGCCAGCTGCGCGGGGGTCCGGATTGATCTGATCGTCCGGGGCATCTGCTGCCTGATCCCGGGCATCCCCGGAAAGACGGATCATATCACCGTGACCTCCCTGGTGGGCCGATATCTGGAGCACGGCCGGATCTTCGCCTTCGGCGAGGGGGAGGAGGCCAGGTTCTATCTTTCCTCAGCGGATTTCATGACCCGGAACCAGGACCGCCGGGTGGAGATCGCGGCCCCGGTGCTCAGCCCGGAGCTGAAGCGGTTCCTGAGCGACTATCTGGACCGGATCCTGGCGGACAATGTCAAGGCCTGGCGGATGGACAGCGCGGGAAAGTATACCCAGCGCACGCCCGGCGGCGAGGAGCCGGTCAATGTGCAGGCCTGGTACATGGATCACCTTCCCGCCTTCCCCCGTCCGGCCGCGCCGCGCCCCGGGCTGAAGGAGAAGTTTCGCCGGCTTTCCGACCGGCTGAGGCGGCGCTGAGAAAAACGGAAACACCCCGGGAGCGGGACGGCGGGACAGCTTTGCGTTCCGGCGCCCCGCTCCCTTGTTTTGACGGCGGGGCATGAAGAAACAAGCCTGCCGCCCGCGGGGCGGCAGAAAAAGAACGCGGAGGCGGAAAACGCGCCGCCGCGGGGCATGAAGAAACAAGCCTGCCGCCCGCGGGGCGGCAGAAAAGGAACGCGGCGGCGGAAAACGCGCCGCCGCGGGGAGGCAAGCGCATGAAGCGGTATCTTCGGAAATTCATAGGGGAACGCGTTCGTCAGAAGGAGTTTTATCTCGCCTATCTGCAGATCCTGATCGGCTGCGCGGTGGGGGCGGCGGCCTATCCGCTGTTCCTGACCCCCAGCCATATCGCCCCGGGCGGACTGACCGGAATCGCGGTCATCTTCAACTATCTGTGGAAGGTTCCGGTGGGCATGGTTTCGCTGGGGCTGAACATTCCGCTTTTTATCGCGGGATACAGGCGGATGGGGAAAATCTTCGCCTTCAGGAGCCTGATCGCCACGGTGCTGTTCTCGCTGCTGATTGATATCCTGCCCCTGGAGCCCATCACGGAGGATCCACTGCTCAGCACCCTCTTCGGCGGCGTGCTGCTGGGCATCGGCCTGGGATTCATCCTGCGGGGAGGCGCCACCACCGGCGGAACGGACATGCTGGCCAAGATGGTGCACCGGAGGCTTCAGTTTATCTCCACCGGCGTTTTTCTTTTCGCCTTCGATTTTCTCGTCGTGGCGGTCTCCGGTCTCGTTGTCGGAAGCTCCGAGGCCCTCTACGCGCTGATCAATATCTATATTTCCGCCCGGGTCATCGATACGGTGGTCGTGGGCCTGTCCGGCAACAAGGCGTGCCTGCTGATCTCCGAGAAATGGGAAGTCATCATGAAGCGGATCATGAAGGAAATGGACCGGGGCGTCACCCTGCTCTCGGCCAGGGGCGGATATACCGGAAAGGAACGCCCCACCATCTACTGCGTGATCAGCCGGGCGGAGATCATGGCCCTGAAGCGGATCGTCCAGGAGGAGGATGAAAACGCCTTCCTGACCATCATGGAGGCCCATGAGGCGATCGGGGACGGTTTTTCCGGGATGCAGGACAACGAAAACGGATAGGCGGCGGGGACGGACGGGGGACGGCGTTTCCGGAGGCGGACCGGAGGGATTGTATTCCGGAGGGAAAAAACCGCCGCCGCCGGGCGGAAAAACGGACACGAACAAAATTGTGGCCAGGATTTCGAATATCCCCAATTTACAGCCAAAAACCCGAACGTTTTTCAGAAAGGCTTCCGGAATCGTCCGGAAGCCTTGATTTTCCTCATTTTTTTTGAAAAAAATTCCAAAAAACGCTTGACACCCGTTTTGAAATCTGTTATTCTTTGCAAGCTCGCTCGCGAGGGGTTCCGAAAGGGGCCTGCGGGGGAGCGGACCGAACCTTGAAAACGATACAGA
>CAMVDI010000160.1 GCA_947166205.1 uncultured Clostridia bacterium | reverse complement strand
AAGATGAGCTTCCACGATGACGTGCTGAAGATCACCTCCAACGCCGAACTGGGCGATGTGGAAGAGGAGATGGATGCGCAGCTGAACGGCGACCCCATCGATATTGCCTTCAATGCCCGTTACATCACCGACGTAATCCGCAATGTTTCCGATGAGAACCTTTGCATGAAGTTCAATTCCAACATCAGCCCCTGCGTTGTGGTCCCGGAAAACGGCGACGACTTCATCTATCTGATCCTGCCTGTAAGAGTATTCCAATAAAATGATCATCGATAAACTCACGCTCCGTAATTTCAGAAATTACGAAGAAACTGTATTGACCCCTCATGAAGGGGTCAATCTGTTCTTTGGCGCGAACGGCTCCGGCAAAACCAACCTGCTGGAGGCCGTTCATTACTGTGCGCTCGGAAAAAGCCACCGGATCACCGGGGACCAGAGCGCGGTACGGATCGGGGAGTCTTTCGCAGTCTGCGGCGTATCCGTAATCACGGGCGGCGTCCGCCGTGAGATTACAGTTCGTTTGGTACCTAACGAATTAAATAAAAAAGTGATCCTGATCGATCAGAAACCGATCCGGCGCTTTTCCGATATGATGGGTTCCCTGCAGTGCGTCATTTTTTCCCCCGAGGACCTGGGACTCATCCGGGAAGGTCCCTCCATGCGGAGGCGCTACCTGGATATGATGATCAGCCAGGTCAACCGGGGTTATTTCATCGCCCTGCAGCAGTACCGCTCCGGCCTCGAGCAGCGCAACGCCCTGCTGAAAAACATGCGGGCCACCGGACAGAACAACACCGGCATGCTGGATGTTTTCGAGCAGGCCATGGCTGCCCCCGCCGCGGTGATCGTCGCCGCCCGGAAGAAAGTCATTGCCATGCTGGCTGAACTGGCCGCGGATACCTACCGCGGGATCTCCGGCAAGGACGGGGAGGAATTCCAGGCTGCCTATCATTCCGCTTTCCGGGATTCTGAAAACGTGGAAGAGGATTTCATGCGCGTCCTGAAGGAAAACCGGGAGGAGGACCTCCGGCTCGGGATCACCTCTGACGGCCCCCACCGGGATGACCTGAACCTCTCCCTGAACAAAAAGAACATGAAAATCTATGCCAGCCAGGGACAGATTCGGACCGCGGCGCTTTCCCTGAAGCTGGCCCAGATGAAAGCCCTGCGTGCCATGAGCGGCGAAGCCCCTGTCCTCCTCCTGGACGATGTCATGAGCGAGCTCGACAAGGACCGCCGCATGCGACTCGTGAAGGAGATCAGCGACTACCAGACTTTCATCACCTGCACCGACGAGAGCGACCTGGAGCTGGAGGGCGACCGCCGCGTCTACCATGTTTCCAACCCGGCAGGCACCGCCATCCTGGAGGAAACGAACAAGGGAACCATCCGGGAAGCCCTGCCCCTTTCCGAACCGGACTTCACGTAAATTGTTTCACGTGAAACAATTATTGTGTACACGCAGCCCTGTAGCCTGTTATCCGGTAGATGCACATGGCAGCCTTGCTATATGAATTTGGCAGCCCTGTAGCCGAGATTCCGTTTCGGGACACGCTCCCGCTTCAGATGCTCACGCAGCAGTACTAAGCTCTGACTTCGCTTTCAGCTCGTCAATCGCTAAGTGCTGGCGTTCGCATATATTCCCTCACCGGAACATCGGCACGGGCTGCCCTCCCGGCAGGTGAAGCCTGTTTGTTTTCCGGTATCATCCTGAGCGAAGCGAAGAATTATTCAGCAATAGTCTGTGCCTAGTATGCAATTCAGCCCGTGCGGGTATTCCGATCTGAAGTGCTCTGGGTCGACGCCGGGCGAACCGCCGACGACTGCCAGTGGCAGGAGTCTCGTCGGCGGTGAGGTCAACCGAAACGAGCGATCTCCGCAGTGCGGAGTCGCGAAGATTGAGGTTGCGTTTGGCAGGCGAGAGCCGTGCTGAGGATTGGAATACCGGCTACAGGGCTGCCAAAGAGTACCTACGTGATAACATGAGCGGAATAACTGTGACAGGGCTGCGTGAGCAAAAATGTAATTGTTTCACGTGAAACATTTTCAGGAACAAAGAAGAGAGGAGATGACAGTATGACGAACTGGACGGACCAGCAGCTTGCTGTCATCCATTCTCCTTCCAATAAGATCATATGCAGTGCAGCCGCCGGCAGCGGCAAGACCGCCGTGATGATCGAGCGGATTGTCAGGATGCTTCAGGAAGGACTCGATCCGGAGACTTTCCTGGTTGTGACTTTCACCAACGCGGCGGCCGCGGAGATGAAGCAGAAGATCCGGGACCGCCTCCGGAAACAGCGGGAGGACAGGTATCTCCGGCGCGCACTGGATAAGCTCGATCTCATGGAGATCTGTACGATTCATTCCTTCTGCCAGCATCTGATCCGTCAGGAGTTCCAGGCGGCGGATGTAGATCCTTTCTTCGCGGTGTGCGAGCAGGCCCGGGCGGCGAAGATCTTCAGCGACGCGTTCAGGGCAGCCTGTACGAAGCTGCAGAAGGAACAGGATCCGGATTATACCTATTGGAAGAAATGCTTCAGCCGGAATGAGTCCGAAGAGATCGTGAAAAAGGTCCATAGCTTCATGATGTCCCTTCCGGATCCGATGGAATGGCTGGAGCGTTCCTGCGAGGATGTCCCGGTGACGATCGACAGGGATCATCCGTGGTTCATTACCGCGGCGAAGATCGCGGAAGAGAAAATCCATAACGCGCAGATGATCCTGCGCCGCCAGTATATGATGTTCGCTGAGCCGGAACACGGGGAGATGTACCGCGAGCTCTGGAAGGCGGACAGCAAATTGTTTCACGTGAAACAATTGTGGGCGGAAGGACAGGAAGTTCAGGAAGAGGATCTTTTTGCTGTCTTCGGGCGTCTGCCCACCTGGTCGAAGGTGAACAGCCTGGAGGAGGACTGGAAGGAAAGGTATAAAAAGTACCGGGAAGAACTGAAGAATATCAACGGGGAACTCGAGGCGATGATCCGCCGTACGCCGGAGTCTGTGGAACGGGACTTCGGGAACATGCGGAAATCGCTCCAGGGACTGAGGAAGATCACAGAGCTGACAGCGGAGGAATTCGCGAAGCGGAAGGCAAAGCTGCGGGTGCTGGACTTCAATGACCTGGAGCACTATGCGCTGAAGATCCTCCGGACGGAGCCGGTGGGCTCCGCGGTCAGGAAGCGCTGGTGCGAAGTTTTCGTGGACGAGTGCCAGGATGTGTCCCGCGTTCAGGATGAGATCATCCAGCGCCTGTCGTCGGGCGCGGACGGAACGGCGGAAGGCCACCTGTTCATGGTCGGTGATGTGAAACAGAGCATTTACCGGTTCCGCCTGGCGGATCCGGGACTGTTCCTCCGCAGGCAGGAAGAGTATGCACGGGAGGACACGGAAGGGGAGCATCTGCCCCTGCAGACAAACTTCCGCTCCCGGCCGGAGATCCTGGAAACGGCCAACGCGGTCTTCCGGGATATCATGACGAAGGAAACGGCGGAGCTGGACTATACGGACGACGTGCGCCTGATTCCCGGGAGGACGTTTGAAGATTTCCATCCGGTGATCGTGGATGTGCTGGAGCCGGATCAGGATAAGGCCAGGAACCGCCTGGAAATCGCTGCGGACGACGTGACCGTCCGGATCCGGGAACTGCAGGAGGAAGGGTATCACCTGAAGGATATCGTCATCCTTATGCCCCGCGTCAGCGGCGACGGGAAGAAGATGGCGGACCTGCTGGAAAAGCGGGGAATCAGGGTTTTCTTTGACGGCGGCGTGGATTTCTATGAGCGGCTGGAGGTGGCGACTTTCCTGCAGCTGCTGCGGCTGATCGACATCCCGACCCTGGACGGTCCGCTGCTCACGACGCTGAAGTACGCGCCCTTCT
>CAMVDI010000159.1 GCA_947166205.1 uncultured Clostridia bacterium | reverse complement strand
AATACGGCCTGCCCGTCCTTCGGGATGGTCAGGCTGTTCCGGATGCGGCCGATGTTCTCCGCCGCGTCCTCCGGGTTTCCGAGGATCAGGTCGGCAAAGTTGATGAATGTGAAGTCGTCGATCCGGCGCTCCCGGTGCCGCCCGGTCAGCGGCAGGTCCCCCAGCCGCGCGGCCGCCTCCTCCCGCTCCGCCTCCAGCTCCTCCAGCTGCTCCGCCGTGCAGGACAGGCCCAGCTTCTTGATATAGTAATAGGGATACCGGATCTGATGGATCAGGCCCAGGGCGATGAGCACGTCCGGGTGCAGATTGCCGTTCATGTGGGTGTGCAGATCGGTGGTGAACTTGCATTCGCTGCGGATATAGGTCTTGACGATGGTCTTTTTCTCGCTGAGGCGGTAATCCTTGGTCTGGCTCATCAGGGTTTTCGAGATGGCGGGCACGGAAGCCTTCACTTCCACCCGGCCGTCCGGATAGATGTTGGCGACCTTGGTGTTTCCCAGCCGCAGGATATAGATCCGGCTGTTCGTCCCGTCCACATAGCAGGGAATCTCGTCCCGGATGGTCAGAAGCCCGGCCCGGTCCGGAACCGTTTCCAGCGAGAACAGCGCGGCCATGTTCCGGATCAGGTTTCCGGTGTGATGGTTCGGCGTGCGCATGACATAGAACATCCTGTCTTCCCGCAGGTACAGCTCCACCACTATATCCTTTTCCCGGTCCAGATAAAAGCGCTGAAAGAAAGTCGCCGCGTGTTTCCCGCCCATTTCCTCTCCTCCCGGGATGCGCCCTCCGAGCCGACGCGGGGCGCGGCCTCCGGAGGCGTCTCTTCCGCCCGGAAAGCCGGTCAGCCGCCCCCGGAAAGCTCCCGTGATGTGAAATCTTCACCGCAATTTTACATAGGAAAGCGACGTTTGGCAACAGGATTGTATTTTCTTTTCCGGCGGTTTTTGGTAAAATGAAGCTGTCTGCGCCGGATTCCGTTCCCGGCGGGACAGAAGGAGTTTACCGCCGCGAAGGCCGCCGCCTCCCGGTTCCGACACAGCCGTCTCCGCCGGATTCCGTTTCCCGCGGGACAGAAGGAGTTTACCGCCATGAAGACAGCCGTCAGCCGCTTTCTGGAGCAGGCCGCGAAGCACCCGAAGAATACCGCCGTGCTGGATATCCGCGGCGTCTATACCTATGAACAGATGAATCACCGCTCCGCGTATCTGGCGAAGCGGATCCTGGATCTGCTGGGGGGAAAGCCCGGCCGGATCGCGGTGCTTCTTCCCCGGACGAAGGAGTTTGTCGTCGCCCAGTTCGCCGTTCTGCGGGCGGGCTGCGCCGTGGTTCCCATCGACGCTGAGTATCCCGCGGAGCGGGTGCGCGTCATCCTGGAGGACGCGGGCTGCGCCCTTTGCCTGACCTCCGCCGGGGAGGCCCCCCGGCTGTCCGGCGTGCCGCTCCTGATTCTGGAGGAGGTTTTTCCGGAGGGCGGAGAGGAGCCGGAAGGGGACCTCACGCTGGATCTTTCCGATCCGGAGGCGGAGGGCTATTTCATCTATACCTCCGGATCCACCGGGCGCCCCAAGGGCGTGGCGCACCGGCAGGCGATGCTGAACTTCGCGCCGGATGCCCTCGGAGACTTCATCCGCTTCACGGAGAAGACGCGGACGCTGAACATCGCCGGCTTCAGCTTCATCGCCGGCCTGATCGATATCATCCCGCCGCTGACCGCCGGGGGCAGCGTCTACGTGGCCGGCGAAACCGAGCGGAAAAACATGGATATGATCCGGGCGCTGTTTGACAGGCGGAAGATCACCGGCATGTTCATGCCGCCGCAGATGTTCTCCGTGATGCGGAAGCTGTACGGCCCCCTGCCGCTGGAATATCTGGTGCTGGCGGGAGAAAAGTTTGTCAATCAGGAGGGGATCCGCGATCCCGGCGTTCTGGAGAGCTTTGGCGCCAGCGAAACCGGGGCGGTGGTTCTGATCCATCCCCTCAGGGAAGGCGGCCCCCTCTCGCTGGGGAAGCCCGCGAAGGGCGTCAAGGCGTATCTGATCGATGAGAACGGAGACCTGATCCGGGATCCGGGCCAGGTGGGCGAGCTCTGCGTCAGCACCCCCTGGCTGGCCCTGGGATACATCGGCATGCCGGAGGAAACCGCCGCCCGGTTCATTCAGAATCCCTTCGTCCCGGGGGAGCGGCTCTACCGCACCGGGGACCTGATGGCCTGGGCGGAGGACGGAACCCTGCTCTTCCACGGCCGGAACGACCGGATGGTGAAGATCAGGGGATACCGGGTCGAGCTCGGGGAGATCGATCAGGCGGTCCGGAAGATGGAAGGCATCGGCGAGGCGGCCGCCGTCAACGTGAATGTCCACGGCGGGGATCTGATCTGCTGCTACTACACGGGGGAGGAAAAATCCCCCGCCGAAATGAAGGAATACGTTTCCGCGTGGCTGCCGGACTACATGATTCCGGAATACTTCATTCATCTGGACACCATGCCCCGGAACGACCGGGGAAAGTTTGACTACCCGGCCCTGAAGGCCCTGGAGATCCGGACGGGCGAGGCGGAATACGAGCCCCCGAAGACGGATCTGGAGGCGAAGATCTGCGCGGTTTTCGCGGATACCCTGGGACTGGAGCGCGCCGGCGCGGTCTCCGATTTCTTCGAGTGCGGCGGCACATCCCTGTCCGCCGCCGTCCTCATCAGCAGTCTGGCGGACGGGAAAACCGCCCTTTCCTTCCAGGATATCCTGGCCCACCCGACTCCCCGGGAGCTGGCGGCGTTCATGGAATCCGGAACCGGGATTGAAAAGCCCGCCATGGACCGGGAGGTCTACCCGCTGACGAAGACCCAGATGGGGATCTATCTGGAGAGTCTGACCGGCGGAAGCCGGGAAACCTATACCCTGCCCTATATCGCCCGGGCGGCGGAGAGCGTCACCGCGGAGCAGCTGATCGCGGCGGTCCGGAAGGTGCTGGACGCCCATCCCGCCATGAAGTACGTCATTCACGCGGACAGCGCCGGCATGCCGGGCAATGTTCCCGTCCCGGACGCGGAGCTTGAGATCCCCGTGGTCGAGGGGACGGAGGAGGGCCGTTTCACCTTCCAGAAGTCGTATATGCCCGTCGTCCCGATGATGGACGGGCTGCTGTTCCGTCCCGTGGTCTACAGGACGCCGGAGCGCTGCTATCTGGCGATCATCACCCATCTGATCTTCTTCGACGCCAGCAGCATCAGCCTGTTCATCTCCGAGATGAACAGGGCCCTGGCCGGGGAGGAGCTGATCGGCGAGGAGTTCACGGTGCAGCAGGCCGCCCTGTACGAGGAGCGGCTGATGGCGGACGGATCCCACGAAAAGGCCGAAGCCTATTTCCGGGATCTGTTCCGGGACGTGGAGGATGTCCCCGCCCTGGCCGGGGACCTGAACGGCCCGCTGACCCCCGGCGTCAGCCGGAATGTCCGCTACGAGCCCGGAACGCTGACCGTCGAAAGGGTCCGGGCCTTCTGCGGGCGGATGAACATCTCCGAGAGCACCTTCTTCATGGGGGCCATGGCGCTGCTGCTGAGCAAATATCTGAACAGCAGCCAGGTATCCTTCTCGACGGTGTACAACGGCCGTCCCCTGGGGGAGATGCAGCATACCATCGGAACGCTGATCAAGCGCATCCCGGTTTACGGGGATCTGCGGAAGGATCTGCCCGTGGCGGAATACCTGAAGGGGATCAGCCGCCAGCTGTTCAGCACCATGGCCAACGATATCTTCTCCTTTGACGAGGTGCTGAAGATCTGCCCCGTCAACGAGGATGTGGAGTTCATCTTCCAGGGGGACCTGTTCACGGACCGGATGGGCCGGGACGCGGGCGGCAGCCTGCTGACGGGGGACAGCTGGTTCATGGAGCATTATCATACCGGCATGGTCACCGGCTGCATGTCC
>CAMVDI010000158.1 GCA_947166205.1 uncultured Clostridia bacterium | reverse complement strand
AAGCGGGGGCCTTGGAAGCGGCGATCTTGACTTCCGCGCCGGTCCGGGGATTGCGAGCGGTACGGGCAGGACGATTCTTGGCTTCGAAAGTGCCGAAACCGATCAGCTGGACCTTTTCGCCCTTGGCGATGGTCTCACCGATCACGTCGATCAGCGCGTTCAGCGCAGCTTCAGAATCCTTCTTGCTCAGCTCGGTCTTCGCGGCCAGAGCGGCTACCAGTTCGCCTTTGTTCATCACACATAACCTCCTTGGGTAATATTGCGAAATCAAGTATAACCGTTTTCGTCTGCCTGTCAAGCTTTTTTCCAAAAAAGCATGCCCGGAAACGGCCATTTTTCTGGATTTCCGAGGTATTCCTAATCTTATTGTTCCGCCTTCCCGGGGGCCTTCAGCCGAACCGCCAGGCTGGCCTCCGGTCCGGAGGCGGCCCGGAGGGCGATCAGGGCCCTGCCCGGCGCCGTGCCTGCCCGGAAATAGACGATCAGCCTGCCCTCCTTCGTTCTCCGGAAGGACTCGCTGTAAGGGGTCAGGTCGTCGGGAATGCCGTTCTCCATCCCCAGCAGAGTCAGGTCCCCCAGGGTCTGTACCCGGATCTCCTCATCCAGGGCCGGGTTGCCCTGCCCGTCCGTCAGCAGAACCTCCGCCTGCAGGATCTCCGCACCGTCCGCCCGGAGCTCCGTGCTCTCCGCCCGGATCAGAATGCGCTCCCCGGGGCCGGGGGTGACGAGCCGGTCCTCCGCCTCCCCCGCCCGGACCCGGATTTCCCCGTCCTCATAGGGGATTTCCCAGACCGCCCGGCAGCCGTCCTCCGGGCCGATCGTCCTTTCCCCCATCGGTTTTCCGTTCAGCCACAGCTCCGCCCGGGCCTGGTTGGTATAGCAGGAGACCCGCATCCGCTCTCCGGGCCGGGCCTGCCATCGGAAGCTCTCCCCCCAGGCGCCCCGGTCCTCCCCGGCCGGCGCGCAGGCCAGGCCCGCGAAGGGCTCCTCCGTCCAGAGGGCTTTCCGCTGGGCAAAGAGGGGCTTTTCAAATCCCGCCAGATCCAGCGCTCCGGCCCGGCTGATCCGGATCGGCCAGCCCGGGCATTCGCCCAGAAAGTCAATCCCGGTCCAGAGAAACTGGCCGGAGATATACGGATGCCCCGTCACGGCCCGCCAGGCCGCCGGATCGTGGCTGTTCTCGCTTCCGAGCAGCACACGCCGGGGATACTTCCGGTGGTCCTCTTCGTAGAACTGCTCCCGGTAGTTGTAGCCGGACAGATCCAGGGCCTCCGCGAAGCCCGTCCGGTTGCTGAGCTCCGGAAAGCTCAGGGCGCTCAGCACAGGCCTTGTGGTGTCCAGGGCGTGCACCTCCCGGACCAGCTCCCGGGCCACCTTCGCCAGCCTGCCCGCATCCGGCTTCCGGGGATCGTACAGTCTTTCCGCCAGCGGCTTGTTGGCGTCGTTGTTGCCCAGGGTTTCCCGAAACAGCGGCGTCACGTAGGGGTCATTGGGATAATCGATCTCGTTTCCGATGCTCCAGAGGATCACGCAGGGATGGTTCCGGTCCCGGATCACCATGCTCCGCAGATCCTCCCGGTGCCAGCGGGGAAAATCCGTCCCGTATCCGAAATGCTTCGGGGGATAGACGTTGTGCCCCTGCCACCACTTGTTCTTGATGCCCTCCCACTCGTCAAAGGCCTCGTCCATGACCAGAAAGCCCATCTCGTCGCACAGGTCCAGCAGGTCCGGATCCGGCGGGTTGTGGGCGGTCCGGATGGCGTTGCATCCCATCTCCTTCAGCCTGCGCAGCCGCCTTTCCCAGACCGCCTTGGGCACCGCCGCCCCCAGGCAGCCCGCGTCGTGATGGACGCAGACCCCCTTCAGCTTCCGGTTCTCCTCGTTCAGGAAGAAGCCCTCGTCCGGGTCGAAGCGGATGGTCCGCAGGCCGAAGGGAATCTCAATCCGGTCCTTCACCTCTCCGTCCTCGATGGCCTCCGCCCGGAGCCTGTACAGGAAGGGCGTTTCCGGACTCCAGGGCCTGGGATCCGGAACCGTCAGGTTCACATAGCCCCGCTCCTCCCGGACCGTCTTCCGGGCCGCGGCCCTGCCCGCCGGGGGCAGCAGGGAGATCCGCACCGCGTCCGCGCCTTCCGCCGCGAAGTTCACCTGCACCAGCGCCCGGGTCTTCCCCAGAAACCTGCAGGAGGCGAACAGTTCCTCATCGATCAGATGGACC
Source organism: uncultured Clostridia bacterium (assembly GCA_947166205.1). The sequence continues at coordinate 1,746 of CAMVDI010000158.1, read as the reverse complement.
CGGTCCGTGATCCGCAGGGACACATGCCGGTCGATTCCGCTGCCCGTATACCAGCGGGAGTCCGCCGTGTCCTCGTGTTCAACCCGGACGCAGAGCACATTCTCCCCCGGCCTGACGAATTCGCTCAGGTCAAAGGAGAAGGAGGTATACCCGTAGGCGTGCTCCCCCAGATAATTGCTGTTGATCCAGACCCGGGCATGCTTGTAGACGCCCTGGAAATCCGCCAGGACCCGCTTTCCCGCTTCCTCCTCCGACAGGGTGAAATGCTTCCGGTACCATCCCGTACCCCCGGGCAGGTATCCGGTTCCGCTGGACCAGCACACATCGAAGGGATGCTCCACAGCCCAGTCGTGGGGCAGCGTCACCCGGCGCCAGGCCCGGTCGTCATACCCCATATAGTACGCGTCCCCGGCGTCCCCCAGGTGAAACAGCCAGTCTCTGTCCAGGTTTCGGTTGTTTCTCATCGTATGCCCCTTTCTGTGTCCGGACCGTATGCGGATTCCGCAGCCGGCGCCCGGTTCTCCGGCCGGAAACGCAAGGAAAAGGGGGACGCCCCTCCGGATCGGTTTCCCGCTCTCCGGGGCATCCCCCCGTGATTTCCGCGGCGCGGAGCGCCTCCCCTCCGGGTTCCGGCTTTCCTTTCCCGGGGATCAGCGGCGCGTCCGCGCTCTTTCAGGTCTTACTTCTTGTAAACCGCGTCCAGCTGGCCCTGAATCTCGGTCATCACCATTTCGATGCCGGCATCCTGCAGCGCCTGACGGAATTCCGCCACCAGCGCGTCGGGGTCATCGTTCATGCCGAAGACGATCCGCGGCATATAGGTGTTGTACACGTTGCTCAGGTTGTCCATGAACACGCCCACCATGGAGTTGTCATAGATGTACTGGCCGTAGGGATAGTCGATCTTCACCGCGTCATAGGCGGCATACATCGCGTCGATGGCATCCCAGTCCAGCTGCGCGTCCTTGTACTCCAGGTTGTCGTTCCGGCCCCACCAGAAGTTGAAGGAGACGCCGTCGGTGGAATCCTCGAAGCCTTCGGGACGGGAGAACAGGCCGTTCTCGTCCACGGTGTACATCTCGCCTTCGAAGCCGTACTGCATCAGGTGGTAGATCTCGGGATCGTTCCGCATCAGGTCATAGACCATCAGGGCCCGCTCCGGATGCTTGCTCTGGGCGGCGATGGCCATGGCGCCGTGGGTGATGTTCAGGGAGATCAGGTTGCCCTGCTCCTCGCCGAACCAGAAGAATCGGAGATCGGAACCGGGCTGCTTGCGCTCCATGGTGGTGCGCTCGGTCCGCCAGGTCTGGGTGTGATGCTGATGGGCGCCGGTCTTGCCTTCTTCCATCTCGCCCGCCACATCGCCGGTGTAGTTCAGCACGTCCGCGCGCCAGTAGCCCGCGTCGGCCCACTTCTTCATCTCGCGGGCGAACTCAACCAGCTCGTCGCCCTCGATGTAGTAGCGGCTCAGGGTGTAGGGATCATCCTTGCTGGTGCCGAAGAACAGCGCCACCGGGAAACCTTCGATGGCGATGTTGCCGGTATGGGAGGCCTGCCAGCCGCCGGCCATCTGGGGGCTGTAGGAGGAACCGTTGCCGTTGGCGTCCCACGGGATGACGTCCGGCTTGTTGTCCTTGATGTACTGGAAGTACACGGCCAGATCCGCCCAGGAATGGACGCCGTTCTCCAGCCCGGCTTCCTTCGCCCAGTCGCCGCGGTACATGAAGCCGTGGTTGGTCCACTGCG
>CAMVDI010000157.1 GCA_947166205.1 uncultured Clostridia bacterium | reverse complement strand
AGGGCGTCTGCGAGGGCTGCGTCCAGGCCGGCGCCGCCCTGATCGGCGGGGAGACGGCGGAGATGCCGGGGTTCTATCCGGAGAACGAGTATGATCTGGCGGGATATTCCACGGGCATCGTGGATCAGAAGCGGATCATCGACAATACCCGCATGAAGGCCGGGGACATCGTCATCGCGCTGCCCTCCTCCGGGGTCCATTCGAACGGATTCAGCCTGGTGCGGAAGGTGCTGGACATCGAAAACGCGGATCTGACCTCCCCCCGGGAGGAGCTGGGGGGCCGGAGCCTGGGCGAGACGCTGCTGGAGCCCACCCGGATCTATGTGAAGCCCGTGCTGGCTCTGCTGGAGAAGGTGGACGTGAAGGGAATCAGCCACATCACCGGCGGCGGGTTCTACGAGAACATCCCGCGGAGCATCCCGGAGGGCCTGGGCGCCCGGATCGAGCGGAAGGCTGTGCGGGTGCTGCCGGTGTTCGACCTGATCGCGAAGGCCGGGGGGATCAGCGAGCGGGATATGTTCAACACCTTCAACATGGGCGTGGGCATGAGCATCGTGGTGCCGGCGGCCCAGAAGGAGGAAGCCCTCCGGATCCTGCGGGAGCAGGGCGAGGACGCCTACGTCATCGGCGAAATCGCGGAGATGGAGCAGAAGATCGAGATCATCGGATAAGAAGCCCCGGCGGGCCGGGAGATCCCCGGAAGACGGCCGGCGGGCCGGCCGGGAGTTCCCGGGAAGATGTCCGGGAGAAATCTGAAGGACGAAAGAAAACAGCGAGAGCGAACCGGAGAAGAAAGCAAGATGCGGAAAACGAAAATCGCCGTGCTGGTGTCCGGCGGGGGCACCAACCTGCAGGCACTGCTGGACGCGGAGAAGGCCGGCACCCTCCACAGCGGGGAGATCGTGCTGGTGATCAGCAGCCGCCCCGGGGCCTACGCCCTGGAGCGGGCGAGGCAGGCGGGGGTTCCGGCCCTGGAGATCAGCCGGAAGGCCTGCGGAAGCCAGGAAGCCTTTGAGGAGCGCCTGACCGCCGCTCTGGAGGAGGCCGGAGCTGAGCTCATCATTCTGGCGGGCTTCCTCAGCATTCTGTCGGAGAACTTCACCAGGAAGTATGACCACCGGATCCTGAATGTGCATCCGAGCCTGATCCCCAGCTTCTGCGGCGAGGGCTTCTACGGCCTGAAGGTCCACGAGGCCGCCCTGGCGAAGGGCGTGAAGGTCACCGGGGCCACGGTGCATTATGTGAACGAAATTCCGGACGGCGGGGAGATCATCGCCCAGAAGGCGGTGGAGGTGCTGCCCGGGGACACGCCGGAGACGCTGCAGCGCCGGGTCATGGAGCAGGCGGAATGGATCCTGCTGCCCCAGGCGGCGGAGACGGTCAGCGAAAAGCTGGCGGCGGCGCGGTAAAGCGGCGCGGCAGGAAGCACACGGAGCGCCGCCGGCATCGTGAGAGCGTCAGCGCGGCAGGAAGCATTCGAGACGGAAGCACACGGAGCGCCGCAGGCGTCAAAGACGCGTCCGCGCGGCAGGCAGTCATCAGCGGCAAAAAAGCGACAGGAGGAGAACAGCATGAGCATCTACGACATCCACACCCCGGAGCAGCTGCTGGCGGGGAACCCCTATCCCGGCCGGGGCATCATCCTGGGCATGACGCCGGACGGCACGAAGGCGGCGGCGGCCTATTTCATCATGGGCCGCAGCGAGAACAGCCGGAACCGGGTTTTCGCCGAGCGGAACGGCGAGGTTTTCACGGAGCCCTACGACGCCTCGAAGGTGCAGGATCCGTCCCTGATCATCTATGCCGCCGTACGGCAGTATGAAAACAACCTGATCGTCACCAACGGCAACCAGACCGACACCATCTATGACGGGCTGGCGGCGGGAAAGAGCTTCTCCGAAGCCCTGGAGAGCCGCTGCTTTGAGCCGGACGACCCCAACTTCACCCCCAGGATCAGCGGCATGATCACCTTCGGGCAGGAGAGCTTCACCTATCAGATGAGCATCCTCAAGAGCGCGGACGAGGAAGGTACGGCCTGCAACCGCTACACCTTCTCCTACAGCCCCCTGGCCGGGCTGGGCCACTTCATCCATACCTATGTGACCGACGGCAACCCCATTCCCACCTTCCAGGGCGAGCCGGAGCGGATCCGGATCCTGGACAATATCGACGACTTCACCGACGAGCTGTGGAACAACCTGAACGCGGCGAACCGGATCAGCCTGTATGTGCGCTACACGGATCTGAAGACCGGCGCGGCCGAGACGCGGCTGATGAACAAATTCGACCGGTAAGACCTGCCCGGCGCGGAACGGCGGGATGAAACGCGGACGGACGGCGGGATACACCCCGGGCGTCCGCCGGCACGAAACGAAGGAGGAACGGAATCCCATGAAGGAATTTGAACTGAAATACGGATGCAACCCGAACCAGAAACCGGCGAAGATCTATATGCGGGACGGCAGCGAACTGCCGATCCGGATCCTGAGCGGCCGGCCCGGCTACATCAATTTCCTGGACGCCTTCAACAGCTGGCAGCTGGTGAAGGAGCTGAAGGAAGCGCTGGGCATGCCGGCGGTGACCTCCTTCAAGCACGTGAGCCCCACCAGCGCGGCGGTGGGCATTCCCCTGAGCGATGAGCTGAAGCGGGCCTGCTTCGTGGACGACATCGAGGGGCTGGACGATTCTCCCCTGGCCTGCGCCTATGCCCGGGCGAGGGGCACGGACCGGATGTGCTCCTTCGGCGACTGGGTGGCCCTGAGCGATCCCTGCGACGTGACCACCGCGAAGATGCTGAAGCGTGAGGTTTCCGACGGCGTCATCGCCCCCGGATACGATCCGGAAGCTCTGGAAATCCTGAAGACCAAGCGCAAGGGCAGCTACAACATCGTGGAGATCGATCCGGACTACGTGCCGGAAGCCCAGGAGCGGAAGCAGGTGTTCGGCATCACCTTCGAGCAGGGCCGGAACAATTTCCGCATCGACCGGGAACTGCTCAGCGAGATCGTGACGAAGAACAAGGATCTGCCGGATTCCGCGGCCCGGGATCTGATCGTGGCCCTGATCACCCTGAAGTACACCCAGTCCAACTCCGTTTGCTACGCGGTGGACGGCCAGGCCATCGGCGTGGGCGCCGGCCAGCAGAGCCGCATCCACTGCACCCGTCTGGCGGGCAGCAAGGCGGACACCTGGTTCCTGCGGCAGCATGAGAAGGTGCTGAACCTGCCCTTCCGCGCGGATCTGGGCCGGCCGGACCGGGACAACGTTGTCGACGGATACATCAACCAGAACGAGGAGGATGTCTGCGCCGAGGGCAACTGGCAGAAGTACTTCACCGTGCGGCCGGAGCCCTTCACCCGGGAGGAGCAGGCGGCTTTCCTGGCCACCCGGCAGAACGTGGCCCTGGGCTCCGACGCCTTCTTCCCCTTCAGCGACAACATTGAGCGGGCGGCGAAGAGCGGCGTGAAATACATCGCCGAGCCCGGCGGGTCCATCCGGGACGACGCGGTCATCGAATGCGCGGACAAGTACGGCATGACCATGTGCTTCACCCACATGAGGCTGTTCCATCACTGAGAAAATACCCTGACCCATAAGGAGAAAAGCCATGAACATCATGCTGATCGGCGGCGGCGGCCGGGAACATGCCATTATCCGGAAACTGAAGGAAAATCCCACCGTGGAGAAGATCTGGGCCCTGCCCGGGAACGGGGGCATCGCCGCGGACGCGGAATGCGTGCCCGTGAAGGCGACGGACCTGGAGGGCATCCTGGCCTTTGCCGGAAGCCATCCGGTGGACTACGCCGTGGTGGCTCCGGATGACCCGCTGGCCATGGGCTGCGTGGACCTGCTGGAGGAGAAGGGGATTCCCTGCTTCGGCCCCCGGAAGAACGCCGCCGTCATCGAGGGCAGCAAGGTCTTTGCCAAGGATCTCATGAAGAAATACGGCATCCCCACGGCCCGCTACGAA
>CAMVDI010000156.1 GCA_947166205.1 uncultured Clostridia bacterium | reverse complement strand
GGGATCATAGACGCTGAAATCATACGCGGAAAGATCCGCGAACAGGTCCGGGGACGCGTTCAGAATGATTTCCGCGTTCACGGCCTCAAGATCGTAAAAGATATCGCAGTCCCCGTCCCGGCCCTCCGCCTGGAGCCTGGAAAGCAGCTGACCGGTGCCCAGGGACTGGATGACGATCTCCGTGTCCGGAAACTTCCTGTCCAGCTCTGTCTGAAGATAGGCGATCCGCTCGTCCTCCGCGGCGGTGTAGATAACCACCCGGTCCTTCTTCCCGGTGCCCGCGGAGTTCCCGGCGGATCCGGAATCCTGGCTGCCGCAGCCCGCAAGCGCGAAGGCCATGCAAAGCAGCAGAGCGATGACGGAAACAGATTTCCTGTTCATGTTGATCTCCTTTTCTGATCCGGCCCGGTTCAGAGCCGGCACTCTCCCGGCCCGTCCCGGGGCTTCACCGGCCCGCGTCCGTCCCGGCCGGGCGGCTGCAGTTCAGTCCGGAGCATTTCGCCGGAGAGAACTGAACATGATTCTACTTTGAAAGCCCGAATCTGTCAACGAGATTTTGTTCATTTCTTCCCCTGTTATGGATTTCTCTGAACAGATGGTTTTTCTGTTTATTTCTTTGCGAACACGGGCTGTCCGTTCACGGCGATATCGCCTTCAATCGGAATCAGCAGATAGCTCCGGCCGTCAATGACCCGGGTCTCCAGCAGATCCGCCTGTTTGGGATCCACCTTGATGGAAATACTGGGCAATTCCACCTTGAACTGTTTGGGCGTAACCACATTGACCGCCGGAAGAACAGCGCCGGCTCCAAAGGTCTCGTCAAATCCCTTCTGGAAGGCCTCGACCCTTTCTTCCGGGACGCCTCCTTCCGTAAGAATCCTGGCCACATCCTGCTTGGAAAGCATCAGCGGCTCATCGTCCTTGGTCTGTTCCTCGATCAGTCCGGAAACAACCTCGTGCATTTCCTGCACCACATCCAGGGAGCATTCCGTGCCCAGGCTCTGGGCCAGCAGTGCCTGAAAGTTTTCCGTCTGCTCCGCCGCGGGCATCTCCGCCTCCACATTGAAGGCGGCTTTCAGGAAATCCGCGTGGGCGTCATTGCAGTCCTTGCTGAAGAAAAGAATGGTGTTGACGTCGGCCGCGCCGCCTTCGTAAAGCGGAAAAAGGAATCCGAGCGTCGGGGCGCTTGCCAGCCATTCCGGCGCCCGTTCATGGAATATGCCGTCGGAAGGCAGATAGCGCAAGGCGGGCTTATCCTGTTTGACGGGACAGATGGCGCAGAGAAGGTAGCTGAAGGCCCGGTCGGAGTTCTCGTAGTCGATTTCCCCGTTTACATCGCGTTTCCTCACATCCAGATCGTCGTGCATCAGAAGGATCAGCCAGTTTTCGGCGTTCTGCGCGTCTTCAACCGACTGCATATCCGGATGTTCCGCCCGGATTCCGGCGACCAGCCGGGTGAAAAGGGCCTGAAGGGTTTCCGGATCGTTCATCGCGGTATCCCGGACGCGGAGAAGCAGATCGTCGCTTTCCGCGGGGAAAGCGATGGGAGTCAGATTCTGCCCGATCTGTCCGGAGAGCACCTTTCTGAAGGTGGCCATGTATTTTTCGTTTTCCTGCTCGTAAAGCGTGGAAACCGGGAGTTCAAAGCTCGTGATCGGATTCCCGATATGGTCGACATAGCAGCCGCAGATCAGCGAGGGATTGCGCTTGTCAGGGTTCAGCCGTCTTTTGATTTCAGCCAGGTCTCTTTGATTCATGTTCTTCAGTATGTCCTTTCTGTTGCTTGTTTCCTGTCCGCGTTGCTCCTCCGGCCGGTCCGGTCCTTTCCGGAATCACGGCAGGGCGAAACGCGGCACGGGGGCTATTCTACCATCTTGCGGCCTGGCTTGCAATCGGATTGCAAAACCCTGTACCTTCCCCGCTGTTTGCTCTGATCCAGGAGCGCATCGCGTTCGTCCTGAACCCGCAAGGCTATCACTCTTCGCAGGCCGCAGAGGAGGAATTTTGCTGATGCGCCTCTTTTTTTTCAGCTTGATCGCCGTCGCGGATTGAATTATAATCCGAACGTCAGAAAAATCAGTTTCATGAACCGGAACGCTTTCAGCTTTCGTGAAGGAGGACACCATGAATCAGAAGTCTCCGTTGGATGTTTCAGTTTCCTTTGACCCTTATTATGGGGAGCCCAGCCGGGACGGCGACCAGGGCGCGGAAGTGCTGCCGGACGGCAGGGTGCATTTCCGGATAATCGCGCCGGACGCGAAATCCGTGGCCGTCGACCGTTTCGGAACCGTCTTTCCGCTGACCGCCGCAGGGGACGGAGCCTGGGAAGGCGTATTTGATATGGGCCGCGGATTCCTGTACTTCTTCCTGAAGGTCGATGGCGCGGACGTGCTTTGTCCCTACTTCCCCATCGGCTACGGGTGCTGCAGGCCCATGAACTTCGTGGACGTGCCTGTCGACGATATGGCCGGCTGGGACGATCTGGAGGGGATCCCCCACGGCGCGGTCGCCCGTCATTACTTCCCTTCCTCCGTGACCGGCAAGCATGAAATCTGCCTGGTCTATACGCCGCCGGCCTATGATCCAGCAAAAAAATACCCCGTTCTCTATCTCCAGCACGGGTATGGGGAGAACGAAACCGGATGGGTGTATCAGGGGCATGTGGGGCGCATCGCCGATCAGCTGCTGGCCACTGGACAGATGAAGGAAATACTGATCGTCATGGGAAACGGCATGGTCCGGAAAGATGGTTCCGGAGACAGGACGCTGTTCCCGCGGGTGCTGGTCGAGGATCTGATTCCCTTTATTGAAAGCCGTTACCCCGTCCTTACGGACAAGTGGAGCCGGGCCATGGCCGGGCTCAGCATGGGCAGCTATCAGACCAGTCTCGTAACCCTGACCCATCCCGACATGTTCGGATATGCCGGCTTGTTCAGCGGCTTTTTAAGGTCCCCCCAGCCCATGAAGGAGCCGGAACCCCATCTGGCCCTGCTGGACCGTCCGGAGCGGTTCAACGAAGCCTTCCGCCTGTTCTACCGGGCGATGGGAACGGAGGATCAGTTCTATGGCAGTTTTGACGGGGATGACCGTTTTCTGGAAGGAAAAGGCCTGAATATGATTCGGGAAACCTTCCCGGGAGGCCACGACTGGACCGTGTGGCGGCGGTGCATCCGCTCCTTCCTCCCCCGGCTTTTTGCGGAATGAGGAACACCGGCTCCTCCCCCGCCCTCTGTAAAGAATCCGGAAAGGTGAATCAGATGAAACAGAATCCATACAGGCGGACCCAGCTGGCGTGCTATCTTGGCTTTGTGACGCAGGCGATCTGCGCAAACTTTGTTCCGCTCCTGTTTCTGACCTTTCATCGGGCCTATGATATTGGTTTCGGACAGCTGGCCTTGATTTCCACCTGCTTCTTTCTTACCCAGCTGGCCGTGGACTTCATCTGCGCCACCGTCGTGGACAGGCTGGGTTATCGTCCCTGTATCATTGCCGCGGAAGTCACAAGCGGGCTTGGGCTGGCCGGACTGGCTTTCCTTCCGGATCTGCTTCCATCGCCGTTTGCGGGCATCCTGGTTTGTGTCATGATCTATGCCGTCGGCAGCGGCCTGACTGAGGTGCTGGGAAGTCCGATCATCGAAGCCTGTCCCTTTGAAAACAAGGAAGGCATGATGAGCCTGCTCCACTCCTTCTACTGTTGGGGATCAGTGGGGGTGGTCCTTGGTTCCACGCTGTTCTTTGCTGTTTTCGGCATAGAAAACTGGCGGATCCTGGCTGTTATATGGGCTCTCATTCCGCTGTACAACATCTTCAATTTTGCCATCTGTCCCATTGAACCGCTGGTCGCTGACGGCCGGAGCATGACGATGGGACAGCTGTTCAGAACCAGGACCTTCTGGATTTTCATCGTGCTGATGGTATGCGCAGGGGCCTCCGAGCTCGCCATGGCGCAGTGGGCGTCCGCTTTCACGGAATCC
>CAMVDI010000155.1 GCA_947166205.1 uncultured Clostridia bacterium | reverse complement strand
CCCTGTCAGCTCCCAGCTTCTCCGGAAGCTCCGCAGCCCCGCCTCCTTCGGCCAGGCCCGGGCCAGTTCCATGGAGATGCCCTCCGGCGACGGCCGCGGATCCTCCGCCGCGAATTCCGGCCCGTATCCCTGCTCCGCGCCGCCGAATACGGGCAGATTGTGGTACCCGGAGCGGATGTTCCAGAGGGTATGCCGCTCTCCGGAGAAGGTTTTCGCCGTATAGATCATGTTTCCCGCGTCGATGATTTCCGGCTCCCCGCGGTCATAGAGCATGAAGGAGCCCGTGTCGCAGTGGGCGTGGCTTCCCGCGTTCCGGCCCCCCTTGCAGCAGAAGGCCAGGCCTTCCCGCTCCGCCAGGCGGACCTGCAGGTCCGGCAGCCATACATCCCGGTCCGCCGGGGCGCCGGCCGACCCTTCCGTCCCGCCGGTTTCCCCCGCGGACTCCTTTTCCTCCGGATGGAACAGAAGGCTCAGGGCCCGGGAGAGATGGGGCACGTCCGCAAGCTGATCCCCGACCGTCCCCCGGTACCGCCTTCCCATCTTCTCCAGCTCCGGCATGCCCAGTTTCTCGCCGGCCAGCCGGATCCGCTCGCCGCTGAGAAAGGGTCTGGCGTCGCAGTCCGCGAAGTTCATGAACCATCCCCCGCCGATCTCCGCCTTCAGGGGGAAGGCCAGCGTGTTCCGGATCTTTTCGTCCCCCCACAGGGAGACGCCGGCCGCCTTCTCCATCAGCTCCAGGCAGTCCAGCAGGGATCCGCCCGCCATGTTCCAGTATCCGGCGCCCTCGTCGCATCCCCCGTCCGCCGGCACGCAGTCCAGATACCGGTCCAGCATCCCCGCGGCCCGTCGCATCAGGGTTTCCAGCTCCCGGTCGTCCAGGCCGCCGAGACAGGCGCAGTACAGCACGTTGGACACGATCCAGGGCGTCCAGTTGCAGAGATCCTTCCGGATGAAGCCCATCCACCAGAATTCGTCATGGGTCATGAAGGGCCCGGTCACCCTCTCCCGCACAGCCCGCTCCGCCCGCCGGCGGATCACCGGGGACACCGCGTCCAGCCGCCGCCCGAGCAGGGCGCAGACGAAGGAGAGGATCATGCCCGTCTGGGCGCTGAAAAGATCCACATAGGGCCTGTCCGGATCCGGCAGCGGGTAATCCCTGGCCTCCGGCGCCCCGGGAATGGGGTTCACGTTATGGGCGCTGATCACCCAGCTGGTCTCCTCGCAGATCATCCAGATCCCGTCGACCACCTGGTCCAGGCTCCGCTCCGGATCCGCGCAGCAGCCCAGCGCCGCGGCGCAGAGCTTCCGCCTGCGGGTGAAGTAGGGCTGCTCATCCGCCGTCCGGCTTCCGGTCCGGGTAAAGGCCAGAAAATCCGTGGCCTTCCGCGCGGGCCAGGGCATCCCTCCGTACCGCTCCGCCAGCTCCAGGATCTCCGCCCGGTCCTCCGGCCGGATTCCCTCCCAGGCCGCCCGGTCCTCCGCCGGGGGATACAGGGGGAGCCGCCCAGGCCGCAGGGAAAACGCCGCGTCCGATATTCTCATGTTCTTCTCCTCCGCCGGAAGTCTCCGGCCCGCGAAAGCCCGCTCATCCCTTCAGTCCGGAGGTGGCGATCCCTTCGATGAAGTATTTCTGCAGGGACAGGAAAACGATCGAAACCGGGAGCAGGGAGCACAGGGAAACCGCCATGATCAGGTGATAGTCGCTGGAATTCTCCTGGATAAAGCGCCGCAGACCCACCTGGACCGTCTTGTTCACGTCCCGGGTCAGATAGATCATCGGGCCCATGTAGTCGTTCCAGGTGTTGACGAAGGTGAAGATCACCAGTGTCGCGATGGCCGCCCGGGACAGGGGAAGCATGATCCTGAACCAGATGCCGTATTCGCTCAGCCCGTCCAGCCGGGCGGCTTCGCACAGCTCCGTGGGAATCCCCCGGTAGAACTGGCGCATCAGGAACACGCCGAAGGCGGAGAATGTCTGCAGCACCACCATGGCCCACAGCGTATCGTACAGGCCCATGGAGCGCATCATGATGAACTGGGGCAGCATGTACGCCTGCCACGGAACCGCGATGGTGGCGATGTAGCAGAGGAAGAGGGTGTCCCGCCCCCGGAATTCAAGCTTCGCGAAGGCGTACGCCGCGAAGGAGGAGGTCAGGGTCTGCAGGAAGGTGACGATCAGGGCGATGAAGGCCGTATTTTTGAAATAGGTCAGCAGGGGCACCTTCTGCCAGATCAGCACGTAGTTCTCCCAGTGAAAGGTCTCCGGGATCCACTTCATGGGATAGCTGAACACCTCACGGTCCAGCTTCAGGGAGGATGAAACCATCCAGACAAAGGGGATCAGCGTAAACACCGCCAGGGCGGTCAGCAGGATAAAAATCACGACGCGCAGGATCCGGGCGGCCAGAGGATTGTCCTTCCGGATGCCGGCGCTTTTCTGTACAGCCTGTGTCATTTTCTTCTGCCTCCCTTCCTCAGTCATTGGAAAACTGCTTTTCCGAGCGGAACTGAATGATGGTGATCACCAGAACCACGATCAGCAGGATCATGGAGATCGCGCTGGCCTTGCCGTACCGGATCTTGACGAAGGCTTCGTCATAGATGTAGGTGACCAGCATCTTGGTGGCCCGGCCCGGACCTCCTTCCGTCATGATCGCCACGACGTCATAGATCTTGAAGCAGGAGATGATCATCATGATGGAGACGAAGAAGGTTGTGGGCTTCAGCTGCGGCAGGGTCACATGCCAGAACTGCTTCCACTTTCCCGCCCCGTCAACGGTGGCGGCTTCCAGCAGCTCCGGGGGCACGCCCTGCAGCGCCGCCAGATAGATGACCATGTAGTAGCCCATATTGCGCCAGACGCTGACCAGGATGATGGCCCACATGGCCATGGTCGAGTCCGCCGTCCAGGACTTGTTGAAGTCAATGCCCAGGCCCATGATCAGCTGGTTGATCGGTCCGTCCTTCATCAGCATGAAGGACCAGCAGACGCAGATGGCCACCATGGAAGCCACATAGGGGAAGAAGAAGACCGTCCGGAAGGCGACGGCGCCCTTGGCCTTGTTCAGCAGCAGCGCCAGCGCCAGGGAGCATACGATGGTCAGGGGGACGGTCACGATCGTGTAGAAGATGGTATTCTTCAGCGTAATGCCCAGATCCACCCGGTTGAAGAAATAGGCGATCCCCTTCTCCGCCACCTTGGCCGTCTCGAAGATGCTGGCATAGTTCTCCATTCCGACCCATTTCAGCTTGGACACGTCCCCGCCGTTCCACTCACAGAAGGACAGGGCCACGGCAAAGACCACCGGCAGCAGCGTGAAAACGGCGAAGCCGATAAAGTTCGGCGCCAGAAAAGAATACGCGATCAGCGTCCGCCTGCGGGTCATCTTCGCGGCCTTCCTGTTGACGGGGCGAATCGTTTTGACCTGACTCATCAGATGATCATCCTTTCTTGCGTGTGCCCGCGGTTTTTCCGTTCCGCACCCGCGCTCCTAAAAAAAGGGCAGGGAAGGCAAGCGCCTTCCCTGCCCGGATCGCTCAGGATATTTCCGGTCCTGTCCGATTATTTGAACAGGTCCGCGACCCGCTCGTTCATCTCTTCGATGCCTTCCTCGGGGGTGATTTCACCGGTCATGATCATGGAGTGCTCCTCGTTCACGATCGTCTTGATGTCAGCGACCTTCTCCGCCACGGGCCATTCCATGCCCACGAAGGTGGGAATCAGAGCGCCCTTGCTGGTTTCATCCGTCGGGAAGCCTTCCACGGAGGACATGGCCTGCGCAACGGTCTCGGACACGTACGCGGGACGGGCGCCCACAGAAGCGGTCGCGGCCGCGCCTTCCTCGCCGCCCAGCCAGGAGATGTACTCCCAGGCCAGATCCTTCTGCTCGCTCTTGGCGTTGATCATGGCGCCGGTCAGGTTGCCGAAGGAGGAGCCGGCCTTCACGCCTTCCTTATGCGGAACAGCGGCGATGCCCCAGTTGAAGTTGCAGGTGCCGTCCTTG
>CAMVDI010000154.1 GCA_947166205.1 uncultured Clostridia bacterium | reverse complement strand
ACATCATTTCCTAGCCGGCCAGCCTCATTATCGTCAGATCGATCCTGGGCATCCGGTCCAGCGTCCATCCCTGGGCGGCAGACCCGATCTTTTCATCCAGAAGCGCCCTTTTTTCCAGCACGCCCTCGAGCACCCTGGCAATATATTCCCGATCCTCCTGATCCGGCTCCTTCTTGCCTACGCTTTCCACGCCGGGAACGCCGTCCCTTCGCAGCTCATCATAGACCATCTGAAGGGATTCCTCGCCTCCCTGGCCGCCGGCAAGTTTCTCATAAATCAGCTGCATTGCGGCAGCCCGCGCCGTAATTCTGGACATGTTTACTCTTCTTCCTCACCGCTCTGTTCAGTTTCGCGTTTGGACTGCATCTGGGCCTGCCGGGTCTGCTGCTCCTTTTCCACCTCCCGGCGGAAATCAATGGGAGCCGGATCCCTTTTTTCGGGCACAACCCGGTTCACGGTCCGCTTCACAAAGCTCTCCTTGTCTCCGACAGCTCCCAGGAAATATCCGAGCGCAAAGAGGACTGCAAGAAGCAGCGTTTTCCAGACGCCGATCCACATGATCAGCGCGCCGGTCAGAACGAAAAGGCACCCTGTCAGAATACCGAACCCCGGCGTCCCGCGTTTAAACTCATTCATCCCCGGCTTCCTCCTTCTTTTTCCCGGTAACAGCGTCGTCAAAAGCCTTCAGCGACTCAAGATAATCAGGGTCCGCGGCGCTTTCGCCCGGAACCTCCGGATCTGCGTCAGACAGATCCTCTTCCGTTTCTCCCGGTTCCTCCGTCCCCGTTGGAGGGACAGCTTCTTCCATCCCGGACTCCGAATCCCGGGCCTCCGATCCCGATTCTTCCGTCTCTTCTTCAGAATCGTATCCAGCGTCCTTGGCGGAATCCTCGGCCGGCGATTCTGATTCGTCCTTGTCTTCCTCAGGGGTGTCCCCGGTTTCTCCGTCGGGTTCCGCAGCTTCCTCCGGAGGCGCGGGAACGATGCAGGGCTCCTGTTTCGGACTGAAAAGCCGCTGATGGAGCGGCCGGTCATCGTCATCGTATACGGGAGAAGCCGGAGGGTCCGCGGGTTTGGGCGTTTCCTGCGCCGGCTGGGGCACACTGTCCGGCAATTCGGATTCGGATTCCGTTTCAGCCGTATGAACCGCAGCGGCCGGCTTCATTTCCTGGGCCTGCTTCTCCTCTGGCTCCTTCAGCAGAGGGCGGACCGGCGCCGCAATGGCAAAGGGCGCGTCCGTCGCGTCCTCTCCGGAAGAATCGATCTGTACCATCACACCTTTGATCTCAACGCCGCTGCAGGCGGTCACATACTGCCTGATCTGCTTCTGCAGGGCTTCCACCGTCAGCGGAATGCTGATGCCTCCGGCCACGCTCCCGACAATCCGGATCAGCAGGCCTTCCTTCCTGTTTTCAAGATGCAGCTTCTCCGCGGAAATCTCCGTATGCTGATCCAGGCATTTCTGCACCATGTTTTCCAGGGCATTCAGGGAGATGGCAAGCTCGCCGCTCTCGCTTTTCTGAAGCACAAAGCGGTCTTTCCGCTTTCTGTGGCGGAACAGGACGAGGACGCAATAGCAGCCCAGCAGCAGAAGAAACACGGCCAGCGCGATGAGCGCGGCGCGAACCCGCGGGGATTCACTGGTCACCGCCCGCTGGGCGGTTCCGATCAGATCCACGCCGAAGAACAGCTGACTGACCAGCCCGGCAAAAAGGGCCAGCAGCAGAAGTCCCGCCGCAAACACAAGAATACGATCCGCGATCCTCAGCTTCATATTATCCGCTTCCTCCTTTTCCGAGTCTCCGTGAAGCCCTCTCGCGAGGGAGTGCGGTCATTTCCGGACAAGCCGATTCGCAAAAAAGCGAATGAACAGAGGGGGCCTGCCCCTCTGTCCAGATGAATGATTATTCGAGGTCACCGGCAGGGACGCTTTCCTCCGCCGGATCCGCCGTTTCCGCGGGGGCCGGTTCCGCGGGGATCCCGGTCTGCTCAGCCGGAGGCACATCCTTCTCCCGTTCTTTTCCGTTGTCATCGGAGGCGCCAGGCTTTCCGGCTTCCAGAACGGCCTTTCCCGCTCCGGCCTGCAGCGCGTTGTTTTCTTTCTCAAAGCTGACACCCATCACATGGATGTCTACCCGAACCACATGCAGCCCGGTCATGGACTCGATCGCGCGGCGCACCCCTTCCTGCGCGTCATGGGCAGCCCGCTGGATCGGCGTCCCGTATTCCACATTCAGATACAGGTCGACGCTGACTTCCTCCGTTCCGACCTCAACCTTGACCCCTTTGGTCACATTCTTGTTTTTCCCTTTCAGCCCGCTGTTCACGCCGACCATGCCGGCAATGCCTTCCACTTCGCTGGCGGCCAGCCCGGCGATGATGGCGATGACTTCATTGGCGTATGTAATGGAATTCGAAGGCTCCATGTCCTGTTCCATGTTCAGGGGAAGCGTCTGTTCCTCTTTTCTCTTAGCCATTTGAGAGGCCCTCCTTGTTTCAGGATAAAGGCGGTTCCGCCCGCCCGGCGTTCCGCAGAAAAGCTCAGCGGACATTATAGCAAATATTGCGCGAATTGACAAGCCGGACGGGGCTTCAGGGTTCCACAGGCACGAGCGCGATATGCAGTTCCTCAAGCTGACGCGGATCCACGGCGCTCGGAGCGTCCATCATCAGATCCTGGGCGTTCTTGTTCATCGGGAAGGGAATCACCTCCCGGATGGACTCGGTTCCGGCCAGCAGCATGATCATCCGGTCCACCCCGGGCGCGATGCCGGCATGAGGCGGAGCGCCGTAGCAGAAGGCGTTGTACATGGCGGGGAATTTGGCCTTTACATCCTCCTCGCCCAGCCGGACCAGGCTGAAGGCTTCCACCATGATCTCGGGATCATGGTTCCGCACAGCGCCGGAGCTGAGCTCTACGCCGTTGCAGACCAGGTCATACTGGAAGGCGGTAATCGAAAGCGGATCCACTTCTCCCTTCCGGGCTTTCTGCAGAATCTCCAGACCGCCGTTGGGCATGGAGAAGGGATTGTGGCAGAATTCCAGCTCTCCGCTTTCCTCGCCGATCTCGTACATCGGGAAGTCAACAATCCAGCAGAACTGATACTGTTCCCGGTCCATATGATTCTCACACATCTGGCCCAGCAGCTTGATCAGAACGCCGGCCGTCTTCTGGGCCGCCTGGAGCTTTCCGGCGCTGAGCACTACCAGCGTATTGTTCTCCAGCCCCAGTTCCCGGATCACCCGCTCCTTCCGGTCCTGCAGGAATTTGGCGATTCCGCCGGTGATTTCGCCCTTCTCGTCCAGCCGGAACCAGTAGGCCTTGTTTCCGGAAACAACTTCCGCGTCCGCGCAGAGCTTGTCGATCTGCTTCCGGGTGCCGGTGAAGTCGGTCACCTTGACGGCCTTGACCCTCTGGCCCTCAAAAGGTCCGAATCCGCAGCCTTCCGTCAGGGCGGTGGCATCCTGCGCGGTCAGGTCGATCCGAAGGTCTGGCTTGTCGCTGCCGTAGAGCTCCATGGCTTCCAGATAGGGGATCCGGCGGAAAGGCGCCTGGGATGCGCGGCTGTAGATTCCGTACCTGGCGAACACAGGAGGAAGCACCTTCTCCAGCACGGAAAAAACATCGTCCTGGGAAGCAAACGCCATCTCCATGTCCAGCTGA
The DNA here is from genome assembly GCA_947166205.1 of uncultured Clostridia bacterium. The sequence goes on along the minus strand of CAMVDI010000154.1, from coordinate 377 downwards.
TAGAATTCTCCCGGGCTCCGGTCGCCCCGGGCATCCTCATCCCGGAAGCAGGGCGCGATCTGGAAGTAGCGGTCAAACCCGCTGGCCATCAGCAGCTGTTTGAACTGCTGGGGCGCCTGGGGAAGGGCATAGAACTTGCCCGGATGTTTCCGGGCGGGAACCAGGTAGTCCCGGGCCCCTTCCGGAGACGAGGCGGTCAGGATGGGCGTGGTGATCTCAAGAAAGCCCTCCCCGATCATGGCGGAGCGCAGCGCCGCGATCACCTGGCTCCGAAGGACGATCTGCTTTTTCACATCGGGATTCCGCAGATCCAGATACCGGTACTTCAGCCGGAGGCTTTCATCCGCTTCACGGCTGCGTGAAATCTGAAACGGCAG
>CAMVDI010000153.1 GCA_947166205.1 uncultured Clostridia bacterium | reverse complement strand
TTCCCGGGAGAACCCCGTCTGCAGCATCAGATCCTTGATATATCCGTCCCGCTCCACGGGATCCAGCCCGGCGAAAACCTCCACCGCCCCCCGGGCGTAGGCCACCTTGCCCTCCCGGGTCGAAAGATCCGCGTGATCCCTCAGCCGGCGGATCCGGTACGCCTCCGAGGAATACTCCGGCAGCTTCCGGAAGCCCTCGGCCCCCTCCTTCCGGATGAAGTCGTCCGGGTCCATCCCCGCAGGAAAGTCCAGCACCCGGCAGGGGACCCCCGCCTTCCGGAACAGATCCAGGGCCTTCAGGGCCGCCTGCTGCCCGGCGCTGTCCCCGTCATAGGCCAGACAGGTGACCGGCGCGAACCGCTTGATCAGGTCCACCTGCTCCGGCGTCAGGGAGGTGCCCAGGGAGGCGCAGACCCCGCGAATGCCGAACTGGGTCAGGCTCACCACGTCCAGATTGCCTTCCACCAGGATGACCCGGTCCAGATGGCGCTCCTTCTTCAGCAGATTGGCGCCGAAAATGTTCTTCCGCTTGTTGTAGACCGGCGTGTCCGAGGTGTTCACATACTTCTGGGGCCCGCTCTTCTCCAGCATGCGCCCGCTGAAGGCCAGCACGTTGCCGAACTGATCGATGACCGGGAACATGACCCGGTTCCGGAACACGTCATAGCTGCGCCGCGGCTTCGCCGGCGCCGTCTCCGTGGCGGGCTCGGCCTCCTTCACGGTGATCAGGTTCGCCAGCTCCAGCTCCTGCGGGGTATATCCCTTCGCCGTCAGGTGCTTCAAAAGGGCGTCCCACCGGTCCGGCGCCGCGCCGAGGCCGAACTTCCGGATGACGGAATCGTTCAGCCCCCGGCCCCGCAGATAATCCAGCGCCGCCTGCCCGGCGGGCGTGAAGAGCGTTTCATGGAAGAAGCGGGCCGCGTCCCTGTTCGCGTTCAGGAGCCGCTCCCGCTGGCTGCGGCGGCGCTCGTAATCCTCGTCGTTGATCATCTCCGGCAGAGGCATATGCGCCCGCTCCGCCAGCATCTCCACCGTCTCATAGAAGGAGAGGTGCTCCATATCCTCGATGAAGTTGAAGACCGTTCCGCCGGCCTTGCACCCGAAGCAGTAGTACAGTTGCTGCTCCTCGTCGACGGAGAAGGAGGCCGTCTTCTCCCCGTGGAAGGGACAGAGCCCCCAGTATTTTTTGCCCCGCTTCTTCAGCGCCACATAGCCGGAGACGGTCTGCACCAGGTCGCAGCGCTGACGCAGCTCCTCCACCCAGGCGGCAGGGAACCTGCCGGCCATCCGGACCGCCTCCTTTCGCAGAAAAAATGATGAATCCCGGCGGACCGCATCCGGCCGCCGGCCTTTCCGTACCATATATAAAGAAAGATTACAGGGAATGGAAGGAAGAGGGGACGAAGAGCTCCGTGAACTTCCGGGTCGCGTAGCGGTCCGTCATGCCGGACAGAAAATCCGCCACTCCGCGCTCCAGCCCGTCCCTGTAGGTGATCAGGATATATTCCTCCGGCATCTCCCCGGGATGGCCGCAGAAATAGTCGAACAGCGTCCGCAGGATAAAGTCGCACCGCTTCTCCTCCGGATCCCGCCACCCGTCCCTGTACACCTTCTCAAACATGAACTCCCGCAGGCCGTCCATGGCGCAGCTCACCTCCGGGCTCATGTCCAGATGGGGCTTGCCCTCGCTGTGGTCCACAATATCCCGGATCATGGTATCGATCCGCCGGGAATGGGTGGACCCCAGCACGCGCAGGCAGTCCCCCGGCAGCTCAAAATCCTTCAGCACGCCGGCGCGCAGCGCGTCGTCCAGATCATGGTTCAGATAGGCGATCCGGTCCGCCCGGCGGACGCATTCCCCCTCCAGGGTGGCGGGCATGCCCGGCCCGGAGTGATGCTCGATCCCGTCCCGGACCTCCCAGGTCAGGTTCAGCCCGTCGCCATTGTTCTCCAGCTGTTCCACGACGCGCCGGCTCTGCTCGTTATGCCGGAAGCCCCCGGAGAGCAGGCTGTCCAGCGTCCGCTCCCCGATATGCCCGTAGGGAGTGTGGCCCAGATCGTGCCCCAGGGCGATGGCCTCCGTCAGATCCTCGTTCAGCCGAAGCGCCCGCGCGAGGGTCCGGGCGACCTGGGAAACCTCCAGCGTGTGGGTCAGCCGCGTCCTGTAATGATCCCCCTCGGGGGTGAGAAAAACCTGGGTCTTGAACTTCAGCCGGCGGAAGGCCTTGCAGTGAATCACCCGGTCCCTGTCCCGCTGATAATCCGTCCGGATCTCGCAGGGAACCACCGGCCGCTCCCGCCCGCGGCTTTCCGCCGCCCGGGCCGCGAAGGGGGACAGCAGCAGGGCTTCGTTCCGCTCCGTCCGCTCTCTGATCGTCACCTGAAACGCCTCCCTCCCCCGTGTCCGGGACCCCCCCGGTCAATTTGGTTAATACCACGCGAGGAGCCCAAAATCCTGCCGGGGCATACAGTTCTTTTTGGTTGATAAATCATCCCGGGTGATGTAGAATATCGGCGAAGAGAAAAATAACCGGTCAGACAATCCCATTCTGGATACCCATACGGAAGAACGGAGGAGATTTCCATGAGAAGAGGACTGACTATTCTGATGATTCTGGCGCTCCTGCTGGGCTGCGTTTCCGTGGCCCAGGCGGAGGACAGGGTGGTCATCCACCTGACCCGCGCCTGCTTCAACCTGCCGAGCCCAGATCCGGAGCAGGTTCAGAAGGTGGAGGACGCGATCAACGCCTATATCGCGGACAAGATCAACGTTGAGATCCGCCTGCGGGATCTGGGCTCCGACCGATACGGGGAGCAGGTTCAGGCGCTGATGGACAGCGGGGAGGAGATCAACCTGCTCTGGACCGCCTCCTGGGAGGATCATATCGGTACGAACGAGCTGTATTCCCGGGGCCTGGTCTATGATATCACGGACCTGCTGCCCGGCACAGCGCTCTACGGCTCCCTGGCGAAGAACCACTGGGAGTCCACCCGTTACGGCGGAAGGAACTATTTCATCCCGGTCTACAAGGATAACGTCGAGGGCTATGATGTCATGTTCCGGAAGGAAGTCGCAGACGCCCACGGCTGGGATATCGACTCCGTCAGGACCCTTGAGGATCTGGAACCCATGCTGGCGGACGCGAAGGCAGACGGGCTTCGCTATCCCTTTCTGACACAGAACACATCCATGTTCTACCGCTGGTATCTGGACCGCTTTGATTTCTTCACCGCCGACGTCCGGACCAACTTTTTCTGCGTCGACCGGGAGAAGGATGAGGTCATCGATACGATCCTGACCCCGGAATACGCCTCCTTCGCGAAGCTGATGGCCCGCTGGGCGGAGCTGGGCTACATCTCCGAGGACGAGATCAACCGGGTCACAACCAACACCACGACCCAGAGCCAGGACTGGGCGATCTCCTGGTGGACGGATATCCCCGTCAATCAGGAAGCCAGCGCCAGATACGGCCAGCCGGTTCTGCTGAAGCAGATGACCTCCCATTACAGCCACAGCAATTCCGCGCTGGGCTCCTGCTACTGCGTCACCTCCTGGAGCACTTATGCTCAGGCCAGGGCTGCAGTCGAGTTTCTTGGTTTGATGTTTACGGATAGCACTCTGGCGGATATGTATACCTTCGGGATCAAAGGCGAAGACTTTGAGTATACCAGGTCGGAAAATCAGGCGATTCATCACATAATACAGCATTCTGATAAATATAACCACAGCATGTGGGAATCAGCTTCTGCCACAGTTGTAACACCAATGGATAACGAACCGGATATCAAATCTAATCTCTATGTCGATTTTAACGGTAACGCAGAGATTTCTCTTGCTGCTGGTTTTCGTTTTAATAAGGAACCAGTCGAAGAAAAGTATGATGCCTGTCGCGACCTTTTCGATCAGTACGGATTTCTGTTGGAGAACGGCGGTGTCCGCGTAGCTGAAGTGGATAGCTTCATCGCCGAATATCAGGCAGCCCTGGATGCGGCAGGGTATCAGGATGTTCTTACCGAGTTCCGGAGGCAGTATCGGGAATGGAAGCGGACCAGATGATTCAAAAGGGAATAATCCCTCAC
>CAMVDI010000152.1 GCA_947166205.1 uncultured Clostridia bacterium | reverse complement strand
ACCCGCACCGTGATGATCCTGATGAACCTGGTGTCGGTCTGGAACCTGATGGTGGCCCGGACCTATATCCAGACCAGCATCCCCAACGACCTGTATGAAGCGGCGGTGATCGACGGGGCGGATCACTTCACCTACTTCTTCCGCTGCGTCCTTCCCCTCTCCGGCACCATCATCGCGGTGCTGGCGGTCTACTACGGCGTGGCCCGCTGGAACGATTACTTCACCGGCCTGGTCATGCTGCGGGACCGGAACCTCTACCCCCTGCAGCTGGTGCTGCGGGAAATCCTGGCCTCCCTGACCTCCTCCGGTTCTTCCGATACCTTCTTCGCCGCCTACGCGGACAATCTGGGCGGCCTGCAGGAAGCGCTCCGGAAGGCGGAGGTGGCGAAATACTGCTGCATCGTCGTGTCCACGGTTCCCGCCGTGCTGCTCTACGTCTTCATGCAGAAGTACTTCGTCAAGGGCGTCATGATCGGGTCTTTAAAGGGTTAAAATTCCGCGACCGCCAGTGGCGGAAATATCGCGGAATTTTAACAGAGCCGGCAAGGAGCGATCTCCCCGGTGGGGAGTCGCGACTATGCCGGCGACCGGTAACGCCCTGCGATGAAAGCGCACGCGACCGCCAGTGATGGAAGCGCGCGCGACCGCCAGTGATGGAAGCGTGCGCGACCGCCCTGCGATGGAAGCGCGCGCGACCGCCAGTGGCGGAAACTGTTACTCCGGGCGAGGTGCCCTGAAAATAGAAAAGGAGGAAAACCCCATGAAGAAACTCATTTCCCTGCTGCTGGCCTGCTGCATGCTGCTCGGCCTGAGCTCCGCCTTTGCCGAGGGCAAGACGGAACTGACCGCTTTCCAGTACGCCCTGGAAAACCAGAACACCGATTTCAACGGTCTCTGGTTCTTCGAGGAGCTGGAGAAAACCACCGGCACCCATGTCACCTTCCAGATGGTGAAGGACGCGGACTGGGCCACCAGCACCAACCTGATGTTCGCCGTGCCGGACGAAATGCCCGACATGATCCTCCGCCACGCGGTGGACGTGGAAGAGTACGGCGTGTCCCAGGGCCTGCTGCTTCCCCTCGATGAGTACCTGACGGAAGAGATCATGCCCAACTATGTCAGCCGCCTGAAGATCAACAACGCCGGCGACTCCATCCCTGCCAGCGACGGCAAGACCTACTACATCGGCTACCTGATGGCCCAGAACGTGAATCACACCGGCACCTGGTACGTGAACCAGACGGAACTGGACAAGCTGGGCAGGACCGCCCCGACCACCATTGAGGAGACCACCGAGATGCTGCGGGCCATGAAGGCCGACGGAATCAAGTGGCCCTTCTCCGCCAGCTACACCCAGTTCGGCCCGGAAACGATCTGGAACCAGTTCGCCTCCTTCGGCGTGCCGGAGAACACCTATTACTACTTCATCGATGAGAACGACAAGGTTCAGTTCACCTGCGCCCAGGACGGCTGGCGGGCCTGCGTGGAATGGCTGCATCTTCTGTATGAGGAAGGCCTGATGGATCCGGAATCCCTGACCCAGGACTCCAACCTCTGGGCGAACAAGGTCAACAACGGCGAGGTCGGCTACTTCTGCTACCTGCGGCTGATCAACACCGCCATCAACGCGGACAATATCGGCAACTACAAGTCCATCCTTCCTCCCGCCGCGGACGGATACAAGGTTTCCGTTTCCCAGATTCTGGAAGTGCCGGAAGCCGGCGCCTACCTGACCAAAAACTGCAAGGATCCCGTGGCGGCCCTGAAGTGGATTGACGCCCAGCTGGAGACCGAGACCATGATGATCGCGCTGAACGGCCGGCTCGGCGAGCAGATCGTTCTGGGCGAGGACGGCAAGTACGAAGTCATCAACGTCCCGGAAAACAACGGCCTGTATCAGTTCGTGCCCGTCACCATGGGCCAGTTCTTCGCCCCCGGCGATTACTACACCTCCATCTACAAGATGGCCCCGCACCGGGTGGAGCGCTATGAGGACAGCAAGTGGTACGCGGAATCCGGCGTGCTGGAGCACAAGAGCTTCCAGTACCTGCGGGATCTGAGCAAGATGAGCAACGAGGACGCCACCGAGGCCGCCGACATCTATACCGAGCTGCAGAAGCTGGTGGAGGAATCCTTCGCGAACTTCGTGCGCAACGGCGTCACGGACGAGAGCTGGAACGCCTTCATGGCGCAGGCCCAGGCCATCGGCTGCGAACGCTACATCGAACTGTACCAGAACGCCTATGACGCCTTCCTGGCGAAATAAGGCGAAGCAATCAGCTTGAATACCGCGGTCAGGGATGATAAAATGGATCATCGAAGACCGCCGGGCACCGCCGCAGGATCTGTTCCGGAGGGCGGTGCCCTTTCCCGTTTTCAACAGAAAAAAAGCATGCCGCCCCCGGGCGGAGCAATTCATTTTTCCTGTAGAATATCTTTCGTGAGGAGCGCCTATGAAACGAACCGTTCCGCTCGTCTGCCTGCTGCTGGCCGCGGCCCTGCTGCTCACCTCCTGCGCCCCGCGGGAGCCGGAGGCGTCCTCCGCCGGGGACCGGGTGACGCTGACCGCGCTGCAGTATGAGATCGAGAATATCGCCGTGGATTTTTCCTCCATGTGGTTCTATCAGCAGCTGGAGGAGCAGACCGGCGTTCACGTGGATTTTATCGAGGTCAAGGATTCCGAATGGAGCAGCTCCGTCAGCCTGGCCTTCGTGAAGGGGAAAATGCCGGACATGATCCTGCGGGGATCCCTGGATGTGGAGGAATACGGCGTCACCCGGCATCTGCTGGTGCCGCTGGACGAGTATATCGACCGGGGATTTCTGCCGAACTATGCCCGGCGGATGGAGGAGGCCGGCCTGCGGGAACAGCTGACCGCCTCCGACGGGCACATCTATCAGCTGGGCTTCCTGATCTCCCAGGACGTGAACACGAACGGCCATTTCTTCATCAACCGGAAATGGCTGGACCGGCTGGGGCTGGCCGTGCCGGAGACGGTGGAGGAGCTGACGGAAACGCTCCGGCGCTTCCGCCGGGAGGATCCCAACGGCAACGGCCAGCAGGATGAAATCCCCCTGGAGTTTACCTTTGACGACAACACCACCGGCGTCTACAACCTCTTCTCCTTTTTCGGCCTTCCCCTGAACGAGGATTATGTCTACGCAGACCGGACGGGCCGGGTGCATTTTGCCCCGGAGGAGGACGCCTTCTTTGAAACCCTCGCCTGGCTCCATCAGATGTATCAGGAGGGGCTGCTGGACATTGACTTCATCAGCCAGGGCAGCAGCATCTGGGCGGCCAAGATCAACGAGGGAAACACCGGCCTGTTCAGCTACTGGCGGCTGCAGAACACCGCCCTGCTTCCGGATGTGGCCGCCGATTACGAAATCATGCTTCCCGTCCACGCGGAAGGAACCGCCGCCTGCCTGCCCCGGAACATGGACATCATCGAGTTCGGCGCCGCGCTGACCGCGGACAACCGGGACATCGAAGCCAGCCTCCGCTGGCTGGACGCCCAGTTTGAGACGGAAACCATGCTGGTTTCCCAGAACGGCCGGGTCGGCGACACCCTGACGAAACGGGCGGACGGGCGCTACGAGGTCCGCTACGTGCCCCCGGACAATGAGCTGTATCTTTCCGTCCCCGTGATCTGCGGCCAGTTCTTCGCCCCGGCGGACTACTACGCTTCCGTCTATGTTCCCGCCGCCCACCGTCAGGAAAAGGCCGCCTACTGCAGGCTCTACGAAAGCGCCGGAGTGCTGGAGCCGGTCTCCGGCAAAATCCTGACCACGGTGGCGCCGAAGACCACCGCCCAGTCCGCGGAGACCGTCCGCCTGAAGGCCCGGCTGAAATCCCTGGTGGACGCGGAGATTGTCGCCATGGTCACCCGGGGCGTCACCGAGGAGGGCAGAACCGCTTTCCTTCAGAAGCTGCGGGAGAGCGGAAGCGAGGCGTATGCGGCGGTCTATCAGCAGATCTATGACCGCTGGAAGGAATAAACAGAAACAGCCGCCCCCGGGCGGGGGCGGCCGGAATCCGGCGGCGGGTTTCCCGCCGCCGCGAAGAAGCACATGCCGCCGCCCCCCGGGCGGCGGGCCGTCAGGATCAGCG
>CAMVDI010000151.1 GCA_947166205.1 uncultured Clostridia bacterium | reverse complement strand
CCTGTCTTGCAGGATCTTGTTATTTTTTGTTGTATTTTTCGGCAACTTCCTATATAATATAAGTGTTCATTCCGCATCGCATCGCCATCCGATGCTGAGCCTGGCCGTGACTCGCCCTCGCGTCCAGGCTCTATTTTTTTGCGCTCAATTCGCCCCACCTCCCATCAAAGCGTCCATGATCGTTCTCGCCTCCGCCGTGATCACCGGGCTTCCGTCCGGAAGATCAGGCATCAGCATCGTCCCGGCCACCCACCGCAGGAATCCCTCCCGCATGATGCACCGCCGGTTCCCGACCTTGCAGTGCGGGAAAAGATACCGCCGCTCCGCGATGGGCCGCTCGTCGTCGATGTCCAGCCCGTCCCGCAGCCGCTGCGGGCTGCATCCCAGCACCTCCGCCGCCTCCCGCACCGAAATCCGTTCCCGGTCCAGGTTCCGCATCTCCGCCACCGTCATACTCAAGCACCCCCTTCAGCCCAAATAGGGGTCGTCGTCATACCGGCGCTTCCGGACCCGCTCCTTCCGCAGCTCCCGGGCCCGCTCCACCGGGTCCACCCCGCCGCCGAACAGCCACTCCTCGCGCCGTCCCTGCTTCTTCTCGTCCCAGGTCTTCCCGCTCCCCGGGCTGAACACCCCGGTCATGTCGTCCCGGTCCCGCAGCCGGTCGTTGAACCGCCAGAGGTCCTGCAGATCCTCCTCCGTGTAGACCGTCTTCGGATGATTCTGCACGTAGATCGCGCAGATCCCCTGCTGGGCGTATCCCCGCCTCACTGCCGCTTCGATGAACTCTTCTTTTTTGTACACTGCCGTTTCCATGCTTTTACATACTCCTCTCCGTGATATAACTCCGACAGCTTCAGCGGAATCTGCGTCCGCTCCTCAGGTGTCATGTCCGGGAACAGGTCCCGCCGTATCTTGGAAATCACCGCGTCCGGGTCAAGGTAGGCCGCGAAGATCGACGTCCGGAAGAATTTCTCAAATCCGTTCAGGGCATCCCGCGCCGCCGTGAAGCTTTCCGAATCCCGGCTGGATTTCCGCATCAGGTCAAGGTACAGCATCGTGTCCTCGTAGGCGGTCCGGACCACCGCCTCGCACAGCGCCACGCATCCCCAGGGATCCAGCTTCGGCCGGTGGCAGTGCAGCCAGCTGTCCGTCGACCACTTCTTTTCCTGCCACTGCATCACCGCTTCCTTCAGCGTCCCGCTTTTCTCCGTCCGCAGCTCGCACGAGGGACAGTACCCGATAAAGTACTTCGCCTTCACCAGGCGTCCCGTCTTCCGGTCCCCGTCCTCTTCAAACACCGGGGGCCGCCCGCATACCGGGCACTTCCGCAGCTTCCCGGAGGTGTACCCGCCGTGCAGCAGGTTGCTCCCCGGGCTGGTCTTTACAACCACCCACGCGCCCCTGGGCGGATACTTGATGGCGTAATGCGCATTGCTGTTCTGGTTCGTATCCGTCATCCCGCCGCCCCCGTTTCCCCGTGCCGGACCGCCAGCCAGACGCACCCACGGCAGGCCCCAAGATGCTCCCGCTGATACTCTCCGCACCGGAGGCACAGCTCGTTCACGCACCGCTTCAGCGTCCGCTTCGTGTCGTCCAGCTCCTTTTCCCGCGCCGCGCATACATCCTTCAGCCGGGAGATGGTCACCTCGTGCCCCTCGATGTCCTTCCGCAGCAGGGTTTTCTCCAGCTCCATCTCGACCTGACGCCGCCGGAGATTTTTAACCGACCGCTCCAGTTCCTGCACACGTTTCTCCTGCTCCGTCATTTCGCGTCCCCCCTGTACTGATAGGCGCCCTCGGTCTTGGCCATCTTCTCCAGTTCCTCCCGGGTGAAGAACCGCGGCGCGGGCTGGGTGATTTCCCGGCCGAGCCGTTCCATCAGTTCCCGCTCCTCCGGGGTGATGAGCCGCGGCGCGGGCTTTTTCCAGCGGAGCCGTGCCCCAGGCCGCATGAGCCGACGGGCCATTTCGTGGCCCCACGAGCTCCAGCTTATCTCACGCTTCATCGTCCGTATCCCTCCTGCGTATATAACGTACTTCGTTTCGTACTACCATCGGTCAAAAAAAATTACCGTACGCTGTACCAGATGTCCTGCACCGTCGTGCCGTAGTAGTCGGCAATCCGGCATTTGATCTCGTCCCTCGGTACGCGCTCGCCGCTCTCGTAGGCGGCCATCGCGCTGACGGAACATCCGATCTCCGCCGCCACGCCGACCCGCGTCCTGATGCCCCGGAGCGTCCGGAGCCGTTCCCCTGCGGTCTTCGCGTCGACCATCGTCATCTGTTTTTCTTCCCCTCCTTTCGGACTGTGTCCCTCGCTTCGTGACAAATAATACTACGTTCCGTGATGCTTTGCAATACCTTTTGTGTTACATTTCTATGAACATTCAGTTAAAAAATATTCATAATTAGTATTGCAATCTATCACATTCTGTGGTATTATTCTACCACAATCAGTCACTGTTGAGAGGAAGAGAGGGGATCAGAATGACATTCGGGAAGAATTTGCAGGCCCTGCGGCTGGGCCACGGGCTGACCCAGACGGAACTGGCGGAGCGGGTCGGCGTCCGTCAGGTCACGGTCTCCGCCTGGGAGCGGGGATACCGGGAGCCGAACTTTGAAGCCTGTGAAAAGCTGAACGTGCCCCTCAGCGCAATTCTTATCTCAGGCGACGACGGAGCCAGCGACGATCTGGTCCGGGCGGTGGCGGACAGCTTCCATAAGGATCCGAAGCGCCGCCTCCTGTTCTCGCTCCAGCTGTCCGCCACCCCGGACGACCTGGATTTCGTGAATACCTTCCTGCAAAGGATTGCCGAGGAGCGTGAACGCAAGTGACAGACGCCGGTACCATCCCTGTGGTCGTGCAGGATATGCCCCCGAAGATCAGGGGCTTCTGCACCCTGGGCTCGGATTATGAGCCCCTGATCGTGATCAATTCCCGCCTCCCCCGGGAGCAGCAGCAGGAAACCTACTTCCACGAGCTGTCCCACATCCTCCGGGGAGAGATGTATGATGAGGAGTATAAGGAATATGAGTGAGCACACGAACACGCCGGACATCCCCGCGCAGACACCCCCGGCCAGAAGCCCGGAGCTGGAAATCTCCCTGCAGGTCTCCCCGGCGGACAAGCCGAAGCGTAAACGCAAGCCCCGCACCCGCGCCAATGGGACGGGTACCGCCGTCCTCCGCGGCAAACGCTGGCAGGCCCGGGTCGTCGTTGGCTGGAAAGTCTCCCCGGACGGTACCCACAAGGTGCCGGACTGGCGCACGAAGGACGGCTTTGACTCAAAGAAAGCCGCCCTGAATCACTGCGCCGAGCTGCTCAAGCAGATTCAGCGCCCAAAGAAGGCCCCCGTCCTGCATCATTACTGGCTCCTCTATGAGGAACAGCAGCTCCCGAAGCTATCCTCCAGCAAGCGCACCGCCTACCGCATCGCCTATGACCGCCTCTCCCTGCTCCAGACCCGCCGCGTCGATACCCTGACCGTCAGCGACCTCCGGGATGCCGCCAGGGACCTGACCTATTATCCCGCCCGGGACGTCAAGGTGCTTCTCAATCACCTCTTCGAGCTGGCCGGCGCGGACGGCTGGGTCTCCAAGAACCTGCCTTCCTATATCGAACTGCCGAAGCTGCAGGAGACGGAGCGGGAACCCTTCACCGTGGAGGAGCAGAAAGCCCTCTGGAAATCCTACGAAGCCGGGGACGCCTGGGCCGCCGTCCCCCTGATTATGATCTACACCGGAATGATGCCCGGCGAGCTCATGAAGCTGACCGTGGAGATGCTGGACCTGGAGCATGGCAGAATCCACGGCGTAGGCCTCAAAACGGCCGTCAGGAAGGCCTCCGATGTCTACCTGCCGGAATCTATCATCCCCGTGCTGCAGGCCGTCACAGAGGGCAAAACGGGCAAAATATGGCGTGTCAATAAGGACCGTTTCTATGTCCTCTATTACGAAGCCCTGGAGCGGGCGGGCGTCCGGAAGCTGTCCCCCTACTCCTGCCGCCATACCACCGCCACCGCCCTGGCGATTGACAAGAACGTCGCGCCCCAGACGGTGAAGAAAATCATGCGCTGGTCCACCACCAAGATGCTGGATCGTTACGCCCACCCGGACGACGAGGACGCCATGACCGCCGTCAACTC
>CAMVDI010000150.1 GCA_947166205.1 uncultured Clostridia bacterium | reverse complement strand
ATTTCCTGTTCCTGCCCGTCCCGGATCACATGGATATTCCGGGTCTGGAGCAGCTTCATCTCCCGGATCGTGTTCCGGGACCGGATCTCCTGGAAGATGGCAATCCCGGTGTTGCCGATGACGATCAGCAGGAAGGTCATATTCCGGTAGCTTCCCACGATCAGCAGCGCCGCCGCCAGCAGCAGGTTCAGGCCGTTGAACAGCGTGAGCACGTTGTCCGCCAGAATCCGCGCTGTGGATTTCCCGTCGTCCCGGGGAACGGTGTTCTTTTTCCGTTTCTCTGTCTCCTCGCGCTTCAGGCCGTCCTTGTCCGTTTTCCGCCATCCGCCGGGAGGCCCGGAGGGAAGTGTCAGTGTCGAATCCATGATCCTCTCCCGTTCATTTGCTGCCCATCATTATAGTTTTTCCGCCGCTCCTTTGCAAGCTTGCGCGCCTCCGGTTTTTCGTGTTATACTGCAGCCCGGTTCCGGTACGATTTCGTCCTGTGAAAGGAGCAAGCGCATGTCCGTTCCCTCCCATCTGCTTTCAGCGGTTTTCAGCGATGAGACCCCTGCCTACCGTTTTCCCTCCGAGCCCGATCCCGGCGATTCCGTGATCATCCGCCTTCGCGTGGCGAAGGGATCCGCCCGCCGGGTGGTGCTTCTGCTGGAGTCCCTTGAGGTCGGGGCGCTGATGCGCCGCGCCCGTTCCGACGAGTTTTTTGATTATTATGAAGCCGGCATCGTCTGCGATGACGCGGAGGTCATGTACCGTTTCCTCATCGAGGGGGAGGACAGCCTTCGCATCGCCTATGACAAGAATGGCGTCCGCTATACGGAGGACGGGCGTCAGCCGGATTTCAGCTCCGCCTACGCCTTCCGCTTCAAGCCCGGCTTTCATATCCCCGCCTGGGCTCACGGCGCCGTCCAGTATCAGATCTTTACGGATCGTTTCTGCAACGGAGATCCCTCGAACGACGTGACGGACAATGAGTACTACTACACCGTCGGCCACGCGAAGCATGTCCAGAACTGGGACGCCCTGCCCACGGACACGGATATCCGCTGTTTCTACGGCGGGGATCTGCAGGGCATCATCGACAAGCTGGACTATCTGCAGGATCTGGGTATCCAGGTGCTGTACCTGAATCCGATCTTTGTCTCTCCCTCCAGCCATAAATACGATACCCAGGATTATGAGCACGTGGATCCCCATTTCGGCGTCATTACCGATGACCTGGAGCACGCCATGCAGCTCTGGGAGAAGCACAACGGCTACGCGCGCCGGTATATCCGCCGGGTCACCTCCATGGAAAACCTGGAGAAGAGCGACGATCTGTTCGCTTCCCTCTGCCGCAGGCTCCACGAGCGCGGCATGCGGATTATTCTGGACGGGGTGTTCAACCACTGCGGATCCTTCAACAAATGGATGGATTATGAGGGGATTTATCTGGGCAAGGCCGGGTTCCAGCCCGGCGCCTTCCAGAGCGTGAACAGTCCCTACCGCTCCTATTTCCATTTCAACGATTCCAGCAACGGCCGCAGTCCCGCCTACGAGGGCTGGTGGGGATATTCCACGCTGCCGAAGCTGAACTACGAAGCCTCGCCCACCCTGTGCGAGGAGATTTTCAGGATCGCTGAGAAATGGGCTTCCCCGCCCTATTCCATCGACGGATGGCGTCTGGACGTGGCGGCGGATCTGGGCCACAGCGCCGAATTCAACCATCAGTTCTGGCGCACCTTCCGTCAGCGGGTCAAGGCCGCCAACCCGGATATTCTCATCATCGCCGAGCATTACGGCGATCCTTCCCCCTGGCTGGGCGGAGACCAGTGGGATACCATCATGAACTATGACGCCTTCATGGAGCCGGTCACCTGGTTCCTGACCGGTATGGAAAAGCATTCCGACTCCATGCGGGACGATCTGTATCAGAACGGAAACGCGTTTTTTGACATCATGCGGGACAAGATGTCCCGGCTCACCTATCCCTCGCTGATGAGCGCCATGAATGAGCTGAGCAATCATGATCATTCCCGCTTCCTGACGCGGACGAACCGGATGGTCGGCCGGTTCACCACCATGGGCTCCGAGGCGGCCGGCCGCGGCATCAACCGGGGCGTGTTCCGGGAGGCGGTGGTTCTTCAGATGACCTGGCCCGGCGCGCCCACGGTCTATTACGCGGACGAGGCCGGCCAGGTGGGCTGGACGGATCCGGATAACCGCCGTACCTATCCCTGGGGTCACGAGGATCAGTCTCTGATCCGTCTGCACCGGGATGCCATCGCCCTTCGGAAGCGTTTCCGCGTCCTGGTCGACGGCAGTCTCAAGCCCCTGCTGGCGGACTACGGCCGGATCGCCTACGCCCGCTTTGACAATTCGCTGCGGGCGGTGGTCGCCATAAACAACACGGGCGGACGGACCAATTTCCGTCTCTTTGTGCGGGATGCGGGCAGCCCGGAGGGCGAGATCTTCATCCGCAGGATCATCACTGGCACCGAGGATCATTCCGTGGAACCGGAATCCTCCTCCCCGGTAACGGAGGGCTACCTCACCTTCGATCTCCCGCCCTTCTCCTCCGTGGTCTATGTGAATCAGCCCGCGGAGTCCATCAGCGTTCCTCCGACGGAGAAGGCCGTTCTCCCGTCGTGAATCCCGATCATTCTGAATTTCAGATCCGCCCGCTGCAGCCGCAGTTCAACCGGCTGCCCCGGGCGGATTTCGCTGTCATAATGGATCACAAAGCGCTCCAGGGGATGCTTCTCCAGGGTTTCCGTCCCCAGAGCGTCGCACAGCCAGTCCGCGTATTTGGTATTGTTCACGTGTCCGTTCGAGTCCAGGTCGGTGTACCGGATCTCCCGGATCAGGGGCTCCTCCGGCGCATCCAGCGGAACGATTCCCCCGGGCAGGGGCAGGGGTTCCGGCGCGTCGCTGTTGTCCGGCAGCGGGCGGGGCAGCAGGGACGCGTCCACGCTCTGACGGGTGTTCAGGTCCATCAGCAGCCACAGGCTGGAGGCCTGGCCCAGCAGTTCACCTTCCGCGCCGAAGAACTGGAAATAGCGGGGAAAGAGCCGGTGCCGCTGCGGGCGGTAAAATGTCCGCAGGGTGATCTCCTCCCCGTAAACCGGATAACGGTTCATCCGGATCTCCATCCGGGAAGCCACCCAGGCCAGCCCCTCTTCCAGCAGCGCGCCGCGTCCGCATCCCAGCTTTTCGCTCTGCTCTCCCGCGATTTCCTGCATCTCGATCATCGCGGCGCCGAGCCGCCACCTGTTGGCCAGATCGCATTCGCTGACCCGGAGGCGGATTGTTCTGCTGACTTCATGCATCTTTCATTTCTCCTGTCTCTTTCATGTAATCTGTTCCGTATTGCATCAGCCGGAGTGTGCCGGCCTTTCAGGCCGCAAGGGCTCTGACGATGATTTTCACAATCTGCACCACGACCAGATGCGCCGGATAGAGCATATACCCGACCCATCTGGGCATGCGTACGTCCTTCGGGAAGGGAATCAGGATCAGCGGCATGGCCAGCAGTCCGTAGGCCTCCAGCCGCATCGCCGATTGCAGCGGAGCCGTCATGCCGTCCCAGATGCTCATCATCGGCCGGGAAACGGCCTCCGGCATCCTGCTCAGGGCCCCGGTGAACCATTCCGGGGGCGGGTTCAGCTGAACGGGGATGCCGAAAAGGCTCCTGGTCTGGGTATAGCTGGTCCCCCAGAAGAGAAAAAACGCGATCATCACCGCGGCCACCGCGGGTCTGGACCTTCGGGACATGTAGAGCAGCATGATGAAAAGCACGCCGCGCCAGCCGTAATCAGCGCGCAGGCAGGTGGCCAGACACAGCGCGAGAATCGGTCCCCAGACCTGGCTCCCGTATCGATGGGCCCGGATCCCCCAGAGGGCCGCCAGTCCCAGAAACAGCGTCAGAAAGATGTTCGGCCGGGTGAGGAACAGATCCGCCATCAGATTGCCGCTGTTCCCCATATGGTTCATCACATAGGCATACAGGGGCTGGGAGATGACGCCCACGATCAGGATCCGGCCCAGGTACCGAGGGACGCTCCGGGTATAGTGGAACCCCACCGTCATGCACCAGCAGTAGATGGGAAAGGCGTGCCTCCCCAGAATCCGCATCTCCGGAATCTGAGGAAAAACCGCGGCTCCCAGATGATCTATCAG
>CAMVDI010000149.1 GCA_947166205.1 uncultured Clostridia bacterium | reverse complement strand
CATCTGCGCCGCGTCGCCGATCACATCCAGCAGGTCGTCCCGGATCTGAAAAGCGATTCCCAGATGATGGGCGTATTCCCTGCCGGTTTCGGTCAGGTCAGGTCCGCATCCGGCCAGCGTCAGTCCCATTTCCACCGGCGCCTCAATCAGATCCGCGGTTTTATGGGCATGTATGCTGAAGACAAGCTCCTCCGTGGGGGTCTGACCCTCCATGGTCACATCCAGCGTCTGTCCGGCGATCATTCCCGTAACCCCCGCGTGCCTGGCCAGCAGTTCCGCCGCCCGTACTCCGCGAAGGTCTCCGATTCGAAGGGCTGCCTTCAGCGCGGTTTCCATGGCAGCGTTCAGCAGCCCGTCCCCGGCCAGAATCGCCACGCCTTCTCCGAAAACCCTGTGATTGGTCGGCCTGCCCCGCCGCAGATCATCGTTGTCCATGCCCGGAAGATCGTCATGGATCAGGCTGTAGGTATGGATCATCTCCAGCGCGCAGGCAAAAGGCATCGCCATCTCCGCGGATCCGCCGGCCATCTCGCAGGATGCAAGCAGCAACATGGGCCGCAGCCTCTTCCCTCCTGCGGTCAGGCTGTAAAGCATCGCTTCCAGCAGCCTGTCAGGAATCGCCCCCAGGCTGCGCAGCCGGGGCTCCAGGGAGCGGTTGATCATCTCCCGGTATTCAGCTTCAGTTCTCATTGCAGCTCCTCCGCCGGCTGTTCGCTCAGGGTCCCGTCCGGGTTTTCCTGCAGCATGGCGATGCGGCGTTTCATCTCTCCCAGATCCTTCTCCAGCTCGTTCAGGCTCTTCATGCCCGCTTCGAACTTCCGGACCGAGTCCTCCAGCGGCAGCTGGCCGCTCTCGATCCCCCGGATGATTTCCTCCACCTGTTCCAGCCGCTGCTCAAACGTGAGTTTGTCCATCGGTTCAATCTCCTTTCGCGCCGGACGTTCCGTCCATTCGCCTGACCCGGACCGAGCCGTCCCGGAACCGGATCCGCATTTCGTTCGCGCTCCCGGCGCTCTTACTGTCAGGGATCACCTGTCCGTCCTCTCCCAGAACCATCGCGTATCCCCGATCCAGCACTTTCAGCGGAGACATGGCCGCCAGTCCGGTTTTCAGCCGGCGCAGGTCATAATCGGCCGCGGTCATCCGCTTTTCCCCGGCATATCGAAGCCGATCCCGGGAAGCGGTGATCCGGATTTCCCTTTCCCGGAATGCGGATCCGACACAGGCCCACAGCCGGTCCCTGTCCCTTCCCGTGCGTTCAGACAGCCTGTGAATCCGGCTTTCAGGGGAAATCCGCTGCAGCAAATCCCGCATTTCATGCACCTTCAGCAGGCGCAGATGAATCTGTTCATTCCAGGCCCGGGTCAGATTTGACCGGATCAGCCGAACGCGGCCCCGCAGTTCATTCCGGTCGGGAAACACGATCTCCGCGGCATTGCTCGGAGTGCTGGCCCGCACGTCCGCGGCATAATCGCAGATTGTGAAATCCGTCTCATGGCCGACTCCTGAAACGACGGGCACAGGACATTCAGCCACGGCCCGGGCCACGATCTCTTCGTTGAAGCACCAGAGGTCCTCCGTGGATCCGCCGCCCCTTCCGATGATGACAGCGTCCACATCCGGAATTAGCGGAACCTTCTTCAGCGCGTTGACCAGCTCAAGGGCAGCCCCGGCGCCCTGGACAGAGCTGGGGATAATGATGATGGGGATACCCGGACACCGGTTTCCGGAAACATTCAGAATATCGTGAAGCGCGGCGCCGCTGGCGGATGTGATGACCGCCACCCGGCGGGGAAGCAGCGGAAGCACCCGCTTCCTCCCCTCGTCAAAAAGCCCCTCCGCGGCGAGCTTGCGCTTGAGCGCCTCGAACCTCTCAAAGAGGCTGCCGAGCCCGGCCGCGCGCATCTCTGTCACAATCAGCTGGACTCTGCCGTCCCGGGTGTACAGTTCCACATGCCCCTGCACGGTGACCCGGTCTCCGTCCCGCGGGCGGATCGCCGCGCGGGTGTTGTTCTGCCGGAACATGACGCAGGGGAGCGCTGCGGACTCATCCTTCAGGGAAAAATACCAGTGGCCGGAGGAATACTGATCCTTGAATCCGCTGACTTCAGCGGTCACGGTCACATTCCGAAGCCTCGGATCACGGCGCAGGCCGTCGGATATCATCTGGTTCAGCGTGCTGACGCTGATCCCGGCGGCGGACCGGGGATCGGGATACTCCTGCTGCCAGGAGCTGAACGGCGCCGCCATCAGGCATTCATCCTCTCCGCTGCTTCCAGGGTGTTCCGGAGCAGCATGGTAATCGTCATTTTGCCGACCCCGCCGGGTACAGGAGTGATCCAGGACGCGACCTGAGAGACCGCGTCAAAGTCCACATCTCCGCAAACTTTACCGTCCACGCGGTTGATGCCCACATCGATGACAATGGCGCCGGGTTTCACCATGTCAGCGGTGACAAAGCCCGCCCGTCCCACCGCGCTGACCAGGATATCCGCCCGTCCGGTATATTCCGCCAGGTTCCGGGTCCTGCTGTGGCATATGGTCACGGTGCAGTTTTCCCGCAGCAGCAGCATGGCCATGGGTTTCCCCACGATATTGCTCCTGCCGATAACCACCGCGTTCTTGCCGGCCAGCTCTTCCCCGGTCTGCCGGATCATGTACAGCGCCCCCCAGGGAGTGCAGGGGATAACGCCGTCACCCCCGGTCATGAGCTTTCCCGCGTTGATAAGATGAAACCCGTCCACATCCTTCTCCGGAAGGATCCTGGACAGCGCGGCTGTCTCGTCCAGATGGCCGGGCAGGGGCAGCTGAACCAGAATTCCGTGGATCCGCGTATCCCTGTTCAGCCGTTCAATCTCTTGCTCCAGCCTTTCCTGCGAAATGTCCGCGGGCAGCGTCACCGTTTCGGAGTACATCCCCGTTTCCCTGCATCCGTTCCCCTTGTTCCGGACATAGATCTCGCTGGCGGGATCGTTTCCCACCAGAATCACCGCCAGGCCGGGGGTCACACCCCGTTCCTTCTTTAGCTTTGCCACCCGGGCGGCAATCTCCGAGCGGAGCTGTTCAGACATGATCCGTCCATCCAGAATTTTCGCAGCCATCGGTACCTCTCTTTCTTAACCGGTCCGCGCCGATCAGGGCCGCGCCGACCGCGTTGTCGCCGCTCAGTTCCGGCGCGCCGAAGAAGATCGCCGGCGTCTTCCCTTCCTTTTCCGCGCGTCTGAGAAGAAGCTCGCGGAAAAGGCCGGAGGAAGCGATTCCTCCGAAAACAAGGGCCTCCCTTGCTCCGGTCGTCGCCGCGCCGGCCTTCAGCATCCGCAGGGATGTTCTGGCCAGCAGATCAAACACTTCCCTCGCAATCTCTTCGCGGGGCAGTGTTCCTTCACGGATCCACTGAAGAGCCCTCGTCTCCGCGCCGCTCAGATGGCAGCACAGGTTTTCCTGCTCCATCGCGCAGCCCAGCCGCCCCCCGCCTGTTCCTCGGCGCGCCAATGCCTCCATCTCCGGCCCCGCGGGAAAGGAGCAGCCCAGCGCTACGCCGATCCGGTCCATAAGCTGGCCGGCATGCAGATCCAGCGAGCATCCGATCCCGCGGATCGTAACGCCTTCGGCATCCAGCAGATCCGTGGTTCCTCCGGACAGATGCAGCGCCAGAATCCGATCCCTGTATTCCAGCTCCGTTCCATAGCGCGCGGCGCGAAGATGTCCGTGCTGATGGTCCGTCTCAAAGAAAGGGATACCCATGGCCCAGGCGACGCTGCGGCCCACGGTATCCCCTGCTTCAAATACAGGCATATAGGAATCGTTCCGGTCCCGCGGCGCCGTGCTGGCGCAGACCGCGCGCAGCCGGACGTCCGCCGGCAATGGCGCTTCCTCACGGAGTATGGTCTTCAGCTGCTTGAGGTGGGCATACAGCGCGTCGCTCTGACGGAGACCGCGCTCTCCCCTGGATACGGTCAGCAGCCTCCGCAGGTTCAGGATGATCTCCCCCTCCAGGGAAACCACCGCCACGGATGTCCGGTAGTTGCTCGTGTCCAGCCCCAGTACAGCGTCCGTCATGGAGCGCCCTCAATCTCCCGAAGGATGGTTCCCAGTACTCCGTTGACAAACTTCTTGTCATCCGGATCGGAATACCGTTCCGTCAGTTCCAGTGCCTCCGCGATGGATACGCTGCCCGGCA
>CAMVDI010000148.1 GCA_947166205.1 uncultured Clostridia bacterium | reverse complement strand
AATCCCTTCACATGCCCGTCCGCCGTCAGCAGCTCCCGGGGCGCCGCCGTATAGACGGCCGGGGATTCATAGCTGGGCAGCCCGTGAACCTGGATCCGGTCTTCGGAATAGACGTACTGCTCCGGATCCGGTTCATACTCCGGCACGGGCTTCAGCTTCTCTGTCCGCAGATAGCCTTCCTTTCCCTCCGGGGTGCGGTACACCGCCCAGGATTCGTCCGCCTTCTCCAGGGTGACGACGGTATAGGCGGGGATGACGGCCAGATAGTCCGTCGTCAGGACCATCGCCGGCCGCACATAGGCCCTGTCCTCATAGTATCCCGTCAGCGTTTCCGCGGGCTTCCCCGCGCTTTCCGCCCCCGCCCCCGCCGCCAGGATCAGCAGCGTCAGCAGCGTCAGCAGCGCCGCCGTCATTCCCGTCAGCCGGCGCGTTCCCCCGCGCCGTCCGCTTCTTTCCTGTCTCATCCATCCGTCAAAGACGGGAAAGCCGCCTGCCGCCGCTTTCCCGTCCCTTCCTCCGCAGCCTTTTTCACGCAAAACGGGGCCGCTTCCGCGGCCCCGGATTCTTTGACGCTTACGCTTCCGGCTCCAGCAGACCCAGGTTGCCGTCCTTCCGGAGATAGAGCACGTTGGTCCGCTCCGTATCGATATTCACAAAGACGAAGAAGTTGTGTCCCAGCAGCTCCATTTCGATAATCGCGTCTTCCACGCTCATGGGCCGGACCGGGAAGGTCTTCCGCCGGACGACCTTCAGATCCTCCTCTTCCTGCTCCTCCTCGTCGTAGAACTCCGGAACCTCGGTGAAGGCGTCGTCCCGCAGACGCTTGGCCAGCTTGGTCCTGTGCTTCCGGATCTGGCGCTCCATCTTGGCCAGCGCCTGATCGATGGCGACGAAAAGGTTCTCGTCCGCGGACTCGCTGCGCAGGATCACGTTGTTCCCCATGGGAACCGTGATCTCCACGATCCGGCCGTCGTTCTTCTCCTTCCGCATCCGGACCTGCATCTCCGTATCCGGAAGCAGGTAACGGCTCATGGTCTGGGTTTTCTTTTCAATCCGGTGGGTGATCCCGGGGGTCACCGCCATGTTTCTCGCGTTAATGCTCAGCTTCATGGAATCAGGTATGCTCCTTTCAACTCTGTCTGGAATCCGTGGGGATACCGGTCTGCGAAGCGGCGGCCCCGCCGCCTGTCACGCTCCGCGCTTCTCCTGTGCCATGGGCACCACGCCCTTTCATTTTCTTTCTGGATGGAATATTCGGTACGATTCTCCGCTTTTCCTGCCATGTTCGGAAAAATCAGGAAGATTTTTTGCCCCCGGGCGGATCCCCTGCCTCTCTCCCCGGGTTCAGGATTCCGCCTCCCGCATCATCTCATACATCATGATGCCCGCCGCGATGGCCGCGTTCAGGGATTCCGCCCCGCCCCGCATGGGCAGGCGCACCCGGTGGGTCGCCTCGGCCCGGACGGCGGGGGAAACCCCGCTGCCCTCGCTGCCGATGACCAGGGCCCACCGGTCCCCCACCCGGCCGCGCTCATAGAAGGGGTCCCCGTCCAGCTGGGAGGACAGAACCGCGTATCCCTCCGCCCGGAGGGCCCGCAGGCGGCCGGGCAGATCCGCCGGGAATTCCAGGCCCATCCGGAAGATGCTTCCCATGGTGGCCCGCAGGGTTTTGGGGGAAAACACGTCCGCGCAGTCCGGCCCGAGGACAGCGCCGTCCAGCCCCGCCGCGTCCGCGGTGCGCAGGATGGTGCCCACGTTGCCGGGATCCTGCACGCCGTCCAGCGCCACCAGCCGCCCCCCCTCCGGGGCCCGGGGCGCCATGCCGACCACGGCGGCCAGCCCCTGGGGAGTCCGGGTGTCGGACAGGGCGTCAAAGACCCGCTCCGGAACGCGCCAGACCGGCACATGCTCCGGGATTCCCTCCGGGGCGCTCCGGTCCTCCCGGACCAGCACCGCCTTCACGGGAAATCCGGAGGCCAGGGCCTCGGCGGTCATCTTGTCCCCCTCCGCCAGAAAGGCCCGGGCCTCCTGCCGGCCCCGGCGGTCCTTCAGGGCGCGGACCGCCTGGATCCGGGGGTTCTTCAGGGAGCTGAGATATTCCTCTTTCACGGGATGCCTCCCTCCTGGGTCATATCCAGAATCAGATTCAGGCAGGCCGTCAGCGCCTGATAGGGCTGGCCGGCCTCCCGCTGCCCCGCGGTTTCCCGCAGCGCCTGGTAAACGGCGTTCTGTCCCGCCGGGGTAAAGGGCATGGAAAAGTCCGGGGAATACAGGCCGGGGAACAGCAGCTCCGCCTCCGCGGGAAACTCCCGGCGGAAGCGCAGCAGAAACTCTGGCATCAGTTCCTCCGGCCGAACGGCGGCCGCCGCCGGCGAGGCGGCGGGCCGGGGCAGGGCGGCGCCCGCCCGGGGCAGCACGGACAGCCCCGCGGCGATTTCCATCTTCTTCTCCCCGGAGAAAAGCAGGTTCAGGGAGCTGACCCGGGGATTCCGGAACATGGTCAGGATCCGCCACAGCGAGGTCTTGGTCTCCAGGCTCATCCCCTCGATCAGCAGGCTGCCCCTGCCGGCCAGGAACAGGGTCATGGTCTCCGGCAGCGTATCGTTCCGCAGGGAGTCGCCCGCCGTCTGCAGCAGCGTCAGCCCCGCCAGCATCATCAGGAAGCAGTCGTTCAGCAGGATCAGGGCGCCGGTCCTCCCCGGGCTGCCCGCTGCCCTCCTCCGGGCCAGCGCGTCCGCCAGCAGGGGCCCGTGATCCGCCAGGAAGGCGTCCATGGCGTACCGGGCCTGCCGCAGCGCCGCCGGATCCCGGCCGGCCTGCTCCATCAGCCCCCGCAGGACCTCCAGATCCTGCCGGAAGCCGGGCTCCTGGATGAATCCGAAATCCTCCATCAGCAGCCCCGGCCTGCGCAGCAGGGGCGGGAGCAGCAGGTTATGCAGTCCCAGGGGAAGCTGGCAGGCCCGCACGGCGTCCTCCCGGCCCTGCAGATACAGGCACAGGTCCGCCGTGTCCGCTCCCAGATCCAGGGTCATGAATCCGCCCCGGGTCTCCTCCGGGCAGACCAGCCGGAAATAGGCGCCCAGGGCCGTGCTCTCCGACGCGAAGGCCGCCGGCGGCTGTTTTTCCGGCAGGGGCAGGCCGCTTTCCGCCGAGACTTCCGCCGCCGCGGTCCGGATCATCTCCGCCAGGCGCTCCCGGCCCTCCCGGGCCATCTCTTCCGGCACGGCCGCCCGCCAGTTCAGTTCCCTGGCGCCGCCGCACCTGGCCTGCAGCGCCGCCATCAGCATGATCTGATGCAGATACAGGCCCGGGGCCCTTCCCCGGTCCCCGCTCCATTTCAGATCCGTGTACAGGGTGTCCGGGGAAACCTCCGTCACGTCCCGGAAGGAGGCGGACATGAAGACGCATCCGTCCCGCAGGGGCAGATCCCCTTCCGTCAGATCCCGCCGGAAGATCCGCAGGGCCGCGGGGATCACCGCCGAGACGGGGACCGCCGGCAGGAATTCCCGCCACAGCAGATCCTCCGTGGCCGCGGGGCTGCGCATCAGCGTGCGGACCGTAACCGGGCCCTGCATGGGCCATCGGCCGGCGCCGTCCGTGAAAACCACGGAGGCGGCGGAGGTGCCGAAATCCAGGCAGGCTGTCCAGCGGCCCCCCTCCGGAATCTCCGGCGCGGGCAGCAGGTTCAGCACCGCCCCGAGCTCCGTCTCCCCGGCGGAGACCAGATAGCACAGCGGAAACTCCCGGTGCCGGGCGGCCAGGCGGAGTCCGTTCCCCGTGAGAGGGATCTCCTCCGTCCGGGTCACCGCCGAGAAGCGGAAATCCGCCGGGCTGTGGGCATAGGAACAGTAGGCCTTCCAGTCCTCCGGCGCGAAGGGCAGCGAGGGCCACAGCGCCAGGGTGGGCAGGTCGTGGGCATAGAAGGCCAGGATCTCCTCCGGGCCGTAGGTCCGGATCAGCTTCAGGGTGAAGGCGCCCTCCAGGGTCATGACGGCCCGGATCTCCGCCCCGGCGCTCTCAAAGCGCAGGAAGCCGGGCTGAACCAGGCTCTGTCCCTGGGCGGAGCGGCACAGCGCCCGGGCAAAATCCGGGCTCAGGGGGGGCAGCACGGCGTCCGTCCGCACCTCCTCCCCGGCCTCTCCCGGCTCCGCCCCCTCCGGGGCGCCGGCGGCCGGGCCGGATTCCGCCGCCTCTCCGGCGGAATCCGGATTCCGGATGACCCGGCACATTCCGCTCATCACCGCGTCGCCCAGGATTTCCCC
>CAMVDI010000147.1 GCA_947166205.1 uncultured Clostridia bacterium | reverse complement strand
AGAAGGCGCCGCCGCCGTGGGGGGCGTAGCCGCCGTAGGTGTCCACGATGATCTTCCGGCCGGTGAGCCCGGTGTCCCCGGCGGGGCCGCCGATCACAAAGCGCCCGGTGGGGTTGACGTAATACTTCGTCTCCGCGGTCAGCAGCTCCGCGGGAATCACGGGGCGGATCACTTCCTTCAGCATGGCCTCCCGGATCTCCTCCTGGGAGACTTCCGGCGCGTGCTGGGTGGAGATCACCACGGTGTCCACCGCCACGGGGCGGTCATCCTCGTAGACCACGGTGACCTGGGTTTTCCCGTCCGGCCGCAGCCAGGGCAGGGTTCCGTCCTTCCGGACCGCCGTCAGCCTCCGGGCCAGGCGGTGGCTCAGGGCGATGGGCATGGGCAGCAGCTCGGGCGTTTCATCGCAGGCATAGCCGAACATCATGCCCTGGTCTCCGGCGCCGGTCTCCCCGGCGGATTCCTCCCGGCCTTCCAGCGCCTGATCGACGCCCTGGGCGATATCGGGGCTCTGGGCGTGAATCGCGGTCAGCACCCCGCAGGACGCCCCGTCAAAGCATTTGTCCGAGGAATCGTATCCGATGTCCAGGATCACTTTCCGGGCAATATCCGGGATCTCCACATAGGCGGTGGTGGTGATTTCGCCCATCACGTTGACGACGCCGGTAGTGGCAAAGGTTTCACAGGCGACCCGGGCATAGGGATCCTGTTCGAGAATGGCGTCCAGAACCGCGTCGCTGATCTGGTCGCACAGCTTGTCCGGATGGCCTTCGGTTACGGATTCGGAAGTAAAAAGTTTGCGCATGGGAACCTCCTTCAGTCTGTTGGTATGCCCCGATCTGGCCGAAACCGGAGGGGCGGGGCCGCCCCTTCCCTGAATCCCTTTTCGAAAAAAACCTGGCCGCGCGCACGCGGCCAGGCGGGAAATCCCTTGGGGGAGATCCTTATCTGTCAGCAGCTCCCATCGGGGCGCGCGCTGGGGGATTTGGCACCTTGCTTTCAGGCCGGTTGCCGTGACTTCATCGGGCCCTTCCCTCCGTCACTCGTGATAAGGTATTCAGTTCGTCGGATATCATACAGAAAAAATACAATCCTGTCAAGGCGCTTTCTTCAGCCGCAGCACGGTATACATCCCGCTGATTTCCCGGGCCTGCCTTTCCCCGCCCTCCGGCGTGCCGGGCCATTCCTCCGCCTGCCAGCCGTTCAGGTCCACGATATGGGCGGGCATGATTTCGCCGGAGATCAGCGTGTTCTCCGTAAATCCCCTTCCGCGGGAAAACCGAAACCCGGGATCAGGACAGGGCGTCAATCTGTTTCAGTTCCTCCTCCGTGAAGGAGGTGTTCCGGATGGCCTTCACGTTGTCCAGGATCTGGGAAGGCCTGGAAGCGCCGATCAGCACGCTCGTCACGGCGCCGTCCCGCAGGATCCAGGCCAGCGCCATTTCGGCCAGGGTCTGTCCCCGCCGGAGGGCGATCTCATTCAGTCCCCTGATTTTGCCCAGCGTCTCCTCGGAAAGCTGGGATTCCTTCAGGAACCGCCCGTCCGTCCGGACCCGGCTGTCCGCGGGAATTCCGTTCAGATATCTGTCGGTCAGCATGCCCTGCGCCAGGGGGCTGAAGGTAATGATCCCCTTTCCCAGCGCCGCGGCGGTTTCCTTCAGGCCGTTCCTTTCGATGGTCCGGTCAAAGATGGAATACCGGTTCTGGTTGATCACGAAGGGAACCCGCTCCTCCCGCAGAATGGATTCCGCCTTCCGGAGGGTTTCGCCGTCATAGTTGGACAGCCCCACGTACAGCGCCTTCCCGCTCCGGACGGCCTGGGCCAGGGCGCCCATGGTCTCCTCCAGCGGCGTGGCGGGATCCATCCGGTGATGGTAGAAGATATCCACATAGTCCAGCCCCAGGCGCTTCAGGCTCTGGTCCAGGCTTGCCAGCAGGTATTTCCGGCTTCCCCAGTCGCCGTAGGGGCCGTCCCACATCTCATAGCCGGCCTTGGTGGAGATGATCAGTTCGTCCCGGTACCCGCTGAAATCCTCCCGCAGGATCCGCCCCGCGTTGATCTCGGCGCTGCCCGGTTCGGGGCCGTAGTTGTTCGCCAGGTCGAAATGCGTGATTCCGCAGTCGAAGGCCGTAAAGCACATGGCTTTCATGTTCGCCAGGGAGGACGTATCCCCGAAATTGTGCCAGAAGCCCAGGGAAACCAGCGGCAGCTTCAGCCCGCTCTTTCCGCAGGGGGCATAGGTCATGGACTGATATCTTTCTTTTGCCGGAATATACATGGTCGCTTCCTCCTTTTTGTCTTTCCCCTATCATACCATGAATCCGGCCGGAGGAGAAGGGGGGGTGAGCGCTCCGGAAAGAAAGAAAAACAGGAGGACCCGGCCTTTTTCCTTCTTCCGGCCCTTCCGTCCTTTCCACCGGCGGAAAAGTATGCTATACTGTCCGGGTTGTTTTTCCCCGGTTTCCGCGCTCCTTCCGGGCCGCGGAACCGGTTCGGATTCTTGATTTCGGAGAGGTTTTTCAAATGCAGAAACAGGAACGGTCCGGCCTGCTCGGAACCATGGCCATGGGAAGGCTGGTTCCGAAGGTCAGTATCCCCATCATGGTCTCCATGCTCGTTCAGGCCCTGTACAACGTGGTGGACAGCATCTTCGTCTCCCAGTATGATCCCAACGGCCTGACCGCCGTTTCCCTGGCCTACCCCTTCCAGATGCTGATCATCGCCCTGTCCGTCGGCATGGGCACGGGAATCAACAGCCTGCTGAGCCGCCGGCTGGGCGAAAAGCGCCCCGCGGAGGCCCGCCGCGCCGCCTGGAACGGCCTGGCCATCGAGGCGGCAGGCTCCGCGATCTTCATGTTCCTGGGCCTGTTTCTGGCCGGGACGCTGATGCGGCTGGTGGTGTCGGACAATCTGGCCAACGCGGAGCGGATCCATGCCGCGGGCACGGATTATCTGTCCATCGTCTGCGTCTTCAGCACCGGCGTTTTTCTGGCGGTGTTCTTTGAGCGCAGCCTGCAGGCCACGGGCAACACGGTCCTGTCCATGCTCACCCAGCTCAGCGGCGCGGTCACCAATATTATTCTGGATCCCATTCTGATCTTCGGCTACCTGGGCTTTCCCCGGATGGGCGTGGCCGGCGCCGCCGTCGCCACGGTGATCGGGCAGTGGGTCTCCGCCCTGGTGGGCTTTCTGCTGAATCAGAAAAAGAATACGGAGCTGAAGCTCATTCCCGGGGAGTTCAGGATCGTGGGCGGGGATCTGAGGGATATCATCGCCGTCGGCCTCCCCAGCACGGTCATGTCCGCCATCGGTTCCGTCATGAACATGGGGCTGAACGGCATCCTCTCCGGCTTTCCCCAGAGCAACGCCGCGCTGAATGTGCTGGCCGTCTATTTCAAGCTCCAGTCCTTCATCTTCATGCCGGTCTTCGGCCTGGCCAACGGGATTATCGCCATCCTGGCCTATAATTTCGGAGCCCGTCAGAAGGAGCGGATCTACCAGTGCATCCGGGTGGCGCTGATCTGGGCCCTCGTGATCATGCTGATCGGCACGGCGATGTTCATGCTTTTCCCGGATCGGCTGATGTCCATCTTCGAGTCCGACGCCGAGCCGGAGCTCACCGCCCAGATGACCTCCATCGGGGTGGCCGCCATGCGCATCATCTCCGCCAGCTTCCTCTTCGCGGCCGTCGGCATCGTCCTTTCCACCGTCTTTCAGGCGGTGGGCATGGGCACCTACAGCATGATCCTCAGCATCTCCCGGCAGCTGGCCGTTCTCCTGCCCTCCGCCTGGCTCATCGCCCGGCTGACCGGGGACGTCTATCTGGTCTGGTGGTGCTTCACCATCGCGGAGGCGGTCTCCCTGGTGATCTGTCTCCTGTTCTACCGGAAATGCAACCGGGAGAAGATCGCCCCGCTGTAAGGCCGCCCGGCGCGCTCCCGGGCGCCCCCGGGAATCCCTCCCGCCGATCCCGAAGAGAGACGGGGCCAAGAAGAAAGGAGTCTTTTCCATGCGGATTTCCGAATTGCTGAAGCGGCGCTCCCCCACCCTGTCGCTGGAGGTCTTTCCGCCCAAAACCTCGGAAAAATATGAGGAGACCGCCGCCGCCGCGAAGGCCATCGCCCGGCTGAACCCGGCCTTCATGAGCGTCACCTACGGCGCCGGCGGGGGTACCAGCGCCTACACCACCCGGATCGCTGCCGAGATCCAGCGGGAGCTGGGCGTGCCCACCCTGGCGCATCTGACCTGCGTCTCCTCGGACCGGGAGCATGTGGAGCGGATG
>CAMVDI010000146.1 GCA_947166205.1 uncultured Clostridia bacterium | reverse complement strand
GGCCCAGGTGGCCCGGGCGGCCCTGAATGACAAAAAACGCCGGGGGAACGAGATCACCCTGGTGCTGCCGGAGAGGCGGGGAGTCTGCCGGCTGGTAAAAATCCCCTGCGGGGAGCTGGAAGACTTCATCAGATGCTGCGACGGGACGGTGACAGGAAGATGAACAGAACCATCTGGCCGGGGGCCCTCCGGGGGCGGGTGCGGCAGGTGATGACCTCCAAATCCCAGGCCCACCGGCTGCTGATCTGCGCCTCCCGATGCGGGGAGGAAACGGGCCTGGAGGGGCTGCCGGGCTCGGAGGACGCGGACGCCACCGTCCGGTGCCTGCGGGCCCTGGGGACGGAGATCCGGCAGGAGGGCGGGAGGCTGATCCTGCGGCGGGGCGCGGCCCCGGTCGGCCGGGCGGAGCTGGACTGCGGGGAGAGCGGATCCACCCTTCGCTTCCTTCTGCCCCTGGCGGCGGCGGAAGGAATCCCGGCCGCCTTCATCGGGCGGGGCAAGCTGGCCTCCAGGCCGCTGTCCCCCCTGTACGAGCGGATGACCGAGCATGGGGTCAGCCTGTCCCCCCAGGGAACCTTTCCGCTCACTCTCTCCGGGAGGATGGAACCCGGGGTTTTCCGCCTGGCGGGCAATGTGTCCTCCCAGTTCATCAGCGGCCTGATGATGGCCCTGCCGTCCCTGGAGGGGGACAGCCGGGTGGAGATCCAGGGACGGCTGGAATCCAGACCCTATGTGGAGATGACCCGGGAAGCCCTGCGGACTTTCGGCATCCGGACGGAGGAGAGGGACGGGGCCTTCCTGATCCCCGGAGGACAGACTTTCCGGAGCCCGGGGAACGTGCGGACGGAGGCGGACTGGTCCGGAGCCGCTTTCTGGCTGTGCGCCGGCGCGCTGAGCGGGGAGGGCGTGATCTGCGAGGGCATGAACAGGGACTCCGCCCAGGGAGACCGGGAGATCACCGGGCTGCTGCGGCGCTTCGGCGCGGATGTGAGCTGGGCGGGGGACGCGGTGACGGTGCGGAAGGGGAAGCTCCGGGGCATCGAGCTGGACGCGGCGGACATTCCGGACCTGGTTCCCGTGGTGGCGGTGACGGCCGCCTGGGCGGAGGGGGAAACCCGAATCAGCTCCATCGGCCGGCTTCGGCTCAAGGAATCGGACCGGGTGGCCTCCGTGCTGGCCCTGATCCGGAGCCTGGGCGGCGAGGCGGAGGCGGATGAGCGGGAGATGAGGATCCGGGGAACCGGCGGACTCCGGGGCGGCGAGGCGGAGGCCTTCGGGGACCACCGGATCGCCATGGCCGCGGCCGTGGCGGCCACCGGGGCGGAGGAACCGGTGATCCTGCACGGGGCGGAAACGGTCCGGAAATCCTATCCCGGGTTTTTTGAGCAGTTTGAGGCCCTCGGAGGGAGGCTGGAAAGATGATTTTTCAGGGAAAGAGAATCCGCGTCAGCGTTTTCGGGCAGTCCCACGCGGAAGCCATCGGCGCCGTGATCGACGGCCTGCCCTCGGGATTCCGGGTGGACACGGACCGGCTGCGGGCCCTGATGGCCCGGCGGGCGCCGGGACAGGGCAGCCACACCACCGCCCGGAAGGAGCCGGATCTTCCGGAATTTCTCAGCGGGGTGACGGAGGGCTATACCTGCGGAGCCCCGGTCTGCGTGGCGATCCGGAATCAGGACCCCCGCAGCCGGGATTACGCCGCCTTCCGGGAGACGCCCAGGCCCTCCCACGCGGACTGGCCGGCGATGGTGAAGTACGGGGAAAAATATGACATCCGGGGAGGGGGACCCTTTTCCGGCCGGCTGACGGCGCCCCTGTGCGCGGCGGGAGGCATCGCCCTTCAGATGCTGGAGGCGCGGGGCGTGGAGATCGGCGCCCACATTCTTTCCGTCGGCGGGGCGAAGGGGGACGATCCCTTCGACCCGGTCCGGGTGGGCGGGGCGGAATTTGCCCGGATCCGGGAGAACGGATTCCCCCTGCTTGAGAAGGAGGCCTGGGAGCGCTGCCTCCGGGAGATCGCGGCCGCCGCGGCGGAGCAGGACTCCGTGGGGGGCGTGGTGGAGTGCGCCGCCGCCGGGCTGCCCGCGGGCCTGGGCGGGCCCCTGTTCGAGGGAGCGGAAAGCGCCCTGGCTTCGGCGATTCTGGCGGTTCCCGCGGTTCGGGGCGTTGAATTCGGCGACGGATTCGCCGCCGCGGGGAAAAGAGGATCGGAGCATAACGACGGCTACGTGCTGCGGGAGGGCCGGGTCCGCCCGGAGACCAACCACGCGGGAGGCCTGGTGGGCGGAATGACCACGGGCATGCCGGTGATTCTGCGGGCGGCCTTCAAGCCTACGCCCTCCATCGGGAAAAGGCAGCGCAGCGTGAACCTGAAGGAAATGAAGGAGACGGAGATCGCCATCCAGGGCCGGCACGATCCCTGCGTGGTTCCCCGGGCCGTGCCCGTGACGGAGGCGGTCACCGCCCTGGTCCTGCTGGACCTGATGCTGGCGGAGGGCCGGGGATAGAATGATCCGGCGAAGGGCCGAGGACAGAAAGAAAGGAAGATAAAGATGGAGATTCAGGAACTTCGCAGAGAGATCGATGAGATTGACAGCCAGCTGGTGGAACTCTACGGCCGCCGGATGGAAACCGCCGCCAGAATCGGGGAGATCAAGCGGGAGAAGGGCCTGCCCGTGCTGGACACGGAGCGGGAACGGAACCTTCTGAACCGGGTGGGGGACCTGGCCGGAGCGGAAAACGCCAGCGGCGTCCGGGCCCTGTTCAGCATGCTGATGGCCCAGAGCCGGAGCCGGCAGCTGATGGCGGGCAGGAGCGGCGGAAGCCTGGGCCAGGAGATCCGCAGAAGCCTGGAGACGACGGAAAAGCTCTTTCCCGCCCGGGCCATGGTGGCCTGCCAGGGGGTGGAGGGCGCCTATTCCCAGCTGGCCTGTGAAAAGATCTTCCAGGCCCCCTCCATCATGTACTGCCGGAACTTCGAGAGCGTTTTCAGCGCCATTGAGAGCGGCCTGTGCCGGTACGGCATCCTGCCCATCGAGAACTCGCTGGCGGGATCGGTGAACAGCGTCTACGACCAGATGATCCGCCATCACTTTCACATCGTCCGGTCCACCCGGATCAAAATTGACCATACCCTGCTGGTCCGGCCCGGGACGAAGCTGTCGGAGATCCGGGAGGTCTGCTCCCACGAGCAGGCGATCCAGCAGTGCTCCGGATTCCTGGCCCGGCACAAGGACTGGCGGGTGAACATCTGCGAGAACACCGCCATGGCCGCGAGAATGGTGGCGGAGAGCGGAAGGAAGGACATGGCGGCCATCTCCAGCTTTGCCTGCGCGGCGCTGTACGGGCTGGAGCAGCTGGAGGGCGAGATCCAGAACAACAGCAACAACCACACCCGGTTCATCTGCATCTCAAAGGATCTGGAGATCTATCCCGGGGCGGATCACACCAGCCTGATGCTGGTTCTGCCGAACCGGCCCGGGTCCCTGTATCAGCTGCTGGGACAGTTCAACGCCCGGGGAATCAACCTGAGCAAGCTGGAGAGCCGGCCCATGCCGGGAAGGGATTTTGAGTTCATGTTCTGCTTCGATATTGACGGCTCCGTCTATGCCCCTGCCTTCGCGCAGCTGATTGAGGAGCTGGAGGCCACGCTGGACCAGTTCACCTATCTGGGCAGCTATTCCGAGGTGCTGTGAGAATGCGGTACGGACTGATCGGGGAAAAGCTGGGCCACAGCTTTTCCCCCCGGATTCACCGGGAGATGGGGGGCTATCCCTATGAGCTTGTGGAGCTTGATCCGGAGGAAGTGGGAGATTTTCTGAAAAAGGGCGGCTTCCGGGGGATCAACGTGACCATCCCCTACAAAAAGACGGTGATTCCTTTTCTGGACTGGATTTCCCCGGAAGCGGAACGGATCGGCAGCGTGAACACCATCGTCCGGGACCCGGACGGAAAGCTGAGGGGGTACAACACGGACTATGAGGGCTTCCGGAGCATGCTGGAGAGGGCCGGCATCCGGCCCCGGGGCCGGAAATGCCTGGGATCTGGGCGCCCGGGAGGTGACGGTGATCTCACGCCGGGGCGAGGACAACTACGGCAACCTGGAGAAGCACCGGGACGCGGAGATCCTGATCAACGCCACCCCGGTGGGCATGTATCCGGGAAACGGAGCGGCGCCCCTCCGGCTGGAGGCGCTGCCGGGCCTTCTCGGCGTTGCGGACCTGATCTACAATCCCGCCCGGACCGCCCTGCTGCTGGAGGCCCGCAGGCGGGGAATCCCCTGGACGAACGGGCTGTACATGCTTACGGAGCAGGCCCGGATCGCCTGCGAAAAGTTTCTGGGAACCCCG
>CAMVDI010000145.1 GCA_947166205.1 uncultured Clostridia bacterium | reverse complement strand
TGCCCTTCTCCGCCCTGGTGTTCAAGACCATCGCCGACCCCTTCGTCGGAAAGCTCAGCCTCTTCCGGGTGTTCAGCGGCATGCTGACCAGCTCCACCACCCTCTACAACGCCAACAAGGAAAAGAACGAGAAGGCGGGCGGCCTGTTCACCCTGCGGGGCAACAAGCAGACCAATGTGGACAAGCTCCATGCCGGCGATCTGGGCGCCCTGGCGAAGCTGCAGTTCACCTCCACGGGGGACACCCTGTGCGATCCCGCCAACCCCGTGATCTATCCCACCATCCAGTTCCCGGAACCCTGCTTTACCAAGGCTGTATACGCCGCCAAGCAGGGTGAGGAAGACAAGGTCTTCGGCGGCCTGAACCGGCTGGCGGAAGAAGATCCTTCCATCCGGATCGTCAAGAACGCCGAGACCACCGAGACAGAGCTCTCCGGCGCGGGCGACATGCATCTGGACGTCATCCGGAACAAGCTGGCCTCCAAGTTCGGCGCCAACGCTGTGCTGCAGGATCCCAAGGTTCCCTACCGGGAGACCATCCGGAAAACGGTCAAGGTTCAGGGCCGGCACAAGAAGCAGACCGGCGGACACGGCCAGTTCGGCGACGTCTGGATCGAGTTCAGCCCCATCACCGACAGTGATACGGACTTTGAGTTCGTGGACGCGGTCGTGGGCGGCGTGGTTCCGCGCAACTTCATCCCCAGCGTGGAAAAGGGCCTGCGGGAGAACCTGGTGAAGGGCGTTCTGGCCGGATATCCCATGGTTCACATCCGGGCCAAGCTGTATGACGGATCCTATCACCCGGTGGACTCTTCCGAAATGGCCTTCAAGACCGCGGCCCGCATCGCCTACAAGAAGGGCTGCACCGAGGCGAGCCCCGTGCTGCTGGAGCCCATCATGCATGTGGACGTGCTGGTGCCCAACGAGTACATGGGCGACATCATGGGCGACATGAACAAGCGCCGCGGCCGCATCATGGGCATGAATCAGCAGGGCAATATGCAGAAGCTGGAAGCGGAAGCGCCCCTGGCCGAAATGTTCAAGTACGCCACCGATCTCCGCTCCATGACCCAGGCCCGCGGATCCTTCTCCATGAAGTTTGAGCGCTACGAGGAGGTTCCCGCCACCGAAGCCCAGAAGATCATCGCCAACGCCAAGATCGAGGACGACGACGAGGAGTAATCCTTCGCCCGGCGTTCCCGGCCGGATCAATCCTTCAGCCTCCGGGGTTTCCCCGGAGGCTTTTCCGCGTCCCGGCGCGCAGGATCAATTTGCACTTTCAGGCTTTCTTTGCTATAATAGGCCAAATTCGGACGGAAAGGGTCGGTGACCTTCGGTGCGTAAGCGGTTTTTCCTGGCGCTGGCGTTTACGCTGGCGATGCTGGCGGCGTGCTGCGGCGCGGCCTTCGCGGCGGGCAGCGCAGCCTCCGGGACGACGGAATACTCCCTGGGCGAGCTGTACGCCAGGGTGACGCTGTCTGACAACTACATCGTTCTCCAGCGGAATACGCTCTCCAAGCACGTTGAGCTCCTTGCTTCCAAAAACCTGACGGAGGAAGCCGCCCTGGCGGACTGGACGGAACGGGGCGTGCTGCTGCAGGCCTGGACATCGGATATGGATGCCTGTCTGGAGATCCGCGCGGTTCAGGACGAGGACGCGGCGACGTATTTTGACATCAGCGCCCAGACGGATCAGGCCAGGAAGACCTATCGGTCCAATCTGCTGAAGGGGCAGTATGAGCCCCAGGGATACGACATGAAATCCGCGGAGTGGACCAGGAGCTCGGACGGGGTCCGGTTTCTGCGGCTGAAATACAAGCGAACCGTGAACGGACTGGTGACCTGGGGATACATGGACAAAACCATCCGGAACGGCTGGTCCGTCACCCTGGATTTCCAGGTTTACGACCGGGGACTGAAGGAAAGGGATCTGAACCGGCTGAAGACGGTGACCAAGACGGTCGTTTTCTCGGAGACCCAGGAGATTCCGGAGAGCACCAAGGGCACCCTGCAGTTCACCTCGGAACCGCCCCGGGAAACGAATACCGGCACCTTTACCGTGGAGGGGATCGCCAATCCCGGCGCCCACCTCATCGGCACCGTCATGAAGCAGGCCAACGCCCAGACCACCCCGAAGCGGATCGAGGCGGACGCGAACTCCCGGTCCGGAAAGTTCAAGATGAACGTGAAGCTGGACGGGGAAGGGGTCTGGCTGCTGACGCTGACCGTCGAGAAGGACGGAACGGAGATCGCCTGGCACGTTTTCGAACCCACCACCTATCAGAGCACGCTGCTGCCGGTGAACCTGGATACGGAAGTGCCGGATCAGTTTGAGAGCGACGAGTTCATCCTGTCCGGGAAGACCACCAAGGGCGTGTCCGTCCAGTGCATCGTCTCCGGCGGGGCGAAGCCCTTTGACCAGACCGTGCGGACCAACAATACCGGAAAATTCAAATTCAAGATTCCCACGGATACCCAGAGCGAATACAGCGTGACCCTGGTTTTCCAGAAAAAGAAGTTCGACACCCGGCGCTTTACCTGGACCGCCAACCGGGTTCTGAGCGAAAACGACATCCGGAACCAGTACAGGGCCCAGGCGGTCAAACCCTCCTACGCCACGCTAAAACGGAAGCTGGAAACCTATACCGGCCGGATCATGGGATACAAAATCTACGTGACGGATATCCAGAAGTCCGGGGACGAGTATCTGATCACAGCCGCCCTGACCAAAACGAAGAAGGGCGTTCTGAAGGATCTGATCGTCATCGCCACGGAGGAGGAACCCGTTTTCGTGGCGGGAAGCGAACAGCGTTTCTACGGCAGACTGGCGGGGGAATACGAGATCCAGAGCGAAGAGGACACGGAGAAGTATCCCCGGTTTGATCTGCTCTTCTGGGATTAGGCAGCCTGCCGCCGGACAGACTTCCGGAAGGGATTCCCGGCCGGGGCAGAAAGAATCAGGATATCAGCATCATCATCAACAGATTGAGGAGAGAAAAGGCATATGGAAAAGCTCAGAGTTGGCATCATCGGCGCCACCGGCATGGTGGGACAGCGCTTCATCTCCCTGCTGGCGGATCATCCCTGGTTTCAGGTAAACTGCCTGGCCGCCTCCAGCCGCAGCGCCGGAAAGACTTACCGGGAAGCCGTGGGGGAGCGGTGGGCCTTTGAATGGCCGATTCCCGAAAAGGCCGCGGGGATGACCGTGATGGACGCGGCGGACATCGACGCGGTCTCCGAAAAGGTGGATTTCGTCTTCTGCGCCGTCGATATGAAAAAGGACGAGATCCGGGCGATGGAAGAGAACTACGCGAAGCACGAGATTCCCGTCGTCAGCAACAACAGCGCCTGCCGGGGCCTGGAGGATGTGCCCATGGTGGTGCCGGAAATCAACGCCGCGCATCTGGACGTGATTCCGACTCAGCGCAGGCGCCTGGGAACGACCCACGGCTTTATCGCGGTCAAGCCCAACTGCTCCATCCAGAGCTATGTGCCCGCGCTGACGCCGCTGCTGGATTTTGAACCGACTGAGGTTTCCGTCTGCACCTATCAGGCCATCAGCGGCGCCGGGAAGACTTTCAGAACCTGGCCGGAGATGGTGGACAACGTGATTCCCTACATCGGCGGGGAGGACGAGAAGAGCGAACAGGAACCGCTGAAGCTCTGGGGCAGCGTGCGGGATCTGGGGAACGGGCCCGTGATCGTCCGGGCGGAGAAGCCCGTGATCAGCGCCCAGTGCCTGCGGGTCGCCGCCAGCGACGGCCACATGGCCGCGGTTTCCGTCCGGTTCGCGAAGAAGGCGACCCGGGAGCAGATCCTGGACCGTTGGGCCCATTTTGAGACGGAAGCCCAGCGGCTGGAGCTGCCCAGCGCGCCCAAGCCCTTCCTGCAGTATTTTGAGGATCCCAGCCGGCCTCAGACCCGGCTGGACCGGGACTTCCAGAACGGATTCGGCGTCAGCATCGGGCGCCTCCGGGAGGACCGGATCTTTGACTGGCGGTTTGTCTGCCTGAGCCACAATACCATCCGCGGCGCCGCGGGCGGCGGAATTCTGACCGCCGAGCTGCTGAGGCGGAAGGGATATCTGACTTCCAGAAAATAAGCAACCCGGAAACCACAAGGGCCTTCTCCAAACGGAGAAGGCCGTTTCTGACAGGAGACCCGGGGACGGAGGGACAAAATAAATGACGGAGAAGGAACGCAAAAACAGGATCCTGCGGCTGCTGGAGGAGACCTATCCGGACGCCGGACCGGAGCTTCACTTTACCAACCCCTATGAGACGCTGGTGGCGACGATCCTTTCCGCCCAGTGCACCGACCGGCAGGTGAACCGGGTGACGCCGGCGGTGTTTGCGCGGTATCCGGACGCCGCCGCCATGGCGGAGGCCCGGGAGGAGGATCTTTACCCCATGGTGCGGAGCT
>CAMVDI010000144.1 GCA_947166205.1 uncultured Clostridia bacterium | reverse complement strand
CCGTGGACGAAGGATGCAACATCGTGTTCTTTGACAGCTACGGCCATCAGTTCTACACGGACGACGTGGTCGCTGCGCATCCCGAAGTGCAGTTTGTGCACGCCACCGGCGATCTGGCCCATACCAAGAGCTATCCCAACCTGGCGAACGCCTTCGCGACGATCTATGAAGGCCGTTACCTGGCGGGTATCGCCGCCGGCATGAAGCTGAACCAGCTGAAGGAAGAAGGCAAGCTGAAGGGTGATGTGCCCATGATCGGCTATGTGGGCGCCTATACCTACGCGGAAGTCGTTTCCGGATACACCAGCTTCTATCTGGGCGCCAAGAGCGTCTGTCCCGATGTCCAGATGAAGGTGCAGTTCACCGGTTCCTGGTACCATGAGAAGTGGGAGAAGGAAGCCGCTGAAGCACTGATCGCCGCCGGATGCGACCTGATCAGCCAGCACGCGGACTCCATGGGCGCCCCCACCGCCTGCGAGAACGCCGGTGTGCCCAACGTCTGCTACAACATCTCCACCAAGGCCTCCTGCCCGAACACCTACCTGGTTTACAGCCGCATCAACTGGGAACCCTACTTTGAATATCTGATCGGCCAGGTCATGGCGGGCGAGCCCGTGGATCAGGACTGGGTCGGCACCATCAGCACGAACTCCGTCGTCGTCACCGACCTGAACGACGCGGTGGCCGTGGAAGGCACCCAGGAAGCCATCGACGCCGCCCAGGCCGAGCTGGTGGCCGGAACCCGGCACGTGTTCGATCTGGAGGCGGACGGCTTCATCACCGTGAACGGCGAAAAGGTGACCACCTACACCTTCGAAAAGGATACGGACTTCCAGAAGGAAGCGGTCTATGACGGATACTTCCATGAGTCCGAAACCGGTTTCCGCAGTGCCCCCTACTTCGATCTCCAGATCGACGGCATCACGCTGCTGAACACCTATTTCGAAGCGCGCGAAGAGGAATAATCACATGACCTGAAACCGGAACCTGAAAAGTGAAACGGCCGAAGGGCCGGATTCCGGCGGAACGGGAATGCTGAAGACAGCGGACTGCCTTCCTTCGGGAAGGCAGTCCGTGTCCGTATTACGGAAAAATCCATGAACGCAAAACACCGGCTCCGGGCTGAGAGAGGAGATTGCCTTGGAAAAGCAGATGGCGCTTCAGATGCGGGGGATCACCAAGAGCTTCCGCAACGTTCTGGCCAACGATCATGTGGACCTGGACGTGTACCGGGGGGAGATTCTGGCGGTTCTGGGAGAGAACGGCAGCGGGAAAACC
The DNA here is from genome assembly GCA_947166205.1 of uncultured Clostridia bacterium. The sequence goes on along the minus strand of CAMVDI010000144.1, from coordinate 3,162 downwards.
ACGCTGATGAACATGATCGCCGGGATCTATTATCCGGAGGAGGGGCATATCCTGATCGACGGGCAGGAAGCCGTCATCCGGTCCCCCAAGGACGCCTTCGACTACCGCATCGGCATGATTCACCAGCATTTCAAGCTGGTGGAGCTTTTCACCGCGGCGGAGAACGTGGTGCTGGGCGCGGAGAAGAACGGAAAGTACAATCCGAAGCAGGTCAGCGCCGAGGTGGACAGCATCGCGAAAAAATACGGTTTCCGTCTGGATCCGGACCGAAAGATCTACGACATGTCCGTGTCGGAGAAGCAGACGGTGGAGATCATCAAGGTGCTGTACCGGGGCGCGGACATCCTGATCCTGGACGAACCCACCGCCGTGCTGACGCCTCAGGAGATCACCCGGCTTTTTGACGTGCTGCGGCGGATGAAGGCGGACGGGAAGAGCATCATCATCATCACCCACAAGCTGAACGAGGTGCTGGAAATCAGCGACCGGGTGGCGATCCTGCGGAAGGGAAAGCACATCGCCACCGTTGAAACCGCCGAAACCAGCGAGGCGGAGCTGACGGAGCTGATGGTGGGCAAGAAGGTGGATCTGGACATTCACCGGTCCGATCCGGTGAACACGCACCCGCGGCTGATGGTCGAGGGGCTGAGCCTGAAAAACCATGAGGGTCTTCAGGTCCTGAAGGACATCTCCTTCACGGCGTACGCCGGGGAGATCCTGGGGATCGCCGGCATCGCCGGAAGCGGCCAGAAGGAGCTGCTGGAATCCATCTCCGGCCTCCAGCCCCTGGATACCGGCCGGATCACCCTGATCAACCCCAAGAAGGACAAGCCCGTCACCTTCTACCATAAGAGCCTGAAGCGGGTGGAGGAGCTGGGGCGGGACCACGCCTTCCATGACGAGGAAGGCAGGGAAGTCTCCTTTTCGGGCATGAACCGCAGGGCGGTCCGGCAGTGGGTCAACAGCGGAAAGGTGCTCTTCAAGGAGGACGAGGTCATCGACCTGAAGGGCAAGGATCCCCTGGAGATCCGGCAGCTGGGCGTCCATCTCTCCTTCGTGCCGGAGGACCGGCTGGGCATGGGACTGGTCGGCGGGATGGGCATCACGGACAACATGATGCTGCGCAGCTACCGGAAGGGCAGCTTCGGCATGCTGGACAGGAAGAACCCCAGGAAAACGGCCGAGCGGATTATCCGGGAGCTGGAGGTGGTCACCCCCGGCCCGTCAACGCCGGTGCGCAAGCTTTCCGGCGGAAACGTGCAGAAGGTGCTGGTGGGCCGTGAAATCGCCTACACCCCCAAGGTGCTGATGGCCGCCTACCCGGTCCGGGGGCTGGACATCAACAGCTCCTATACCATCTACCGGCTTCTGAACGAGCAGAAGGAACGGGGCGTGGCGGTGATCTTCGTGGGCGAGGATCTGGACGTCCTGATGGCCCTGTGCGACCGGATCCTGGTGATGAACGGCGGAGCCGTGACCGGGACGCTGGATGCCCGGAACACCACGAAGGAAGAAATCGGCCTGCTGATGACCAAAACAGCGGCCCGGAAGGAGGAGAGCGCGGAATGAGCGGAAACCGGAACGGGTCAGTCAGGGAGCCGCTGATCCACCTGAGCAAAAGGGACAGCATCTCCCCCCTGAAGGCCTGGGGCTTCCGGCTGCTGGCAGTGGCCCTGGGGATGATCGCCTGCGGGCTGGCGGCCTTTCTGCTGATTGAGCGGCTGCAGGCCAAACCGGAAAAAATCGGAGACTTTTACTACGCGTTTATCAAGGGCTCCTTCGGCACGAACCGGAAGCTCTGGAAATTCCTGAAGAACACGGCGATCCTGCAGTGCATCGCCCTGGCGCTGACGCCGGCTTTCCGGATGCGTTTCTGGAACACCGGCGGCGAGGGACAGACGCTGATCGGCGTGCTGGCCTGCATCGGCGTGGATTTCTACCTGGGCAAGTCCCTGCCGGAGATTCCGCTGATGGTCCTCATGTTCGCGGCCGCCCTGGGGGCCGGCGCCCTGTGGGGCGTGATTCCGGCGCTCTTCAAGGCCAAATGGGGCACGAACGAAACCCTCTTCACGCTGATGATGAACTATGTGGCGACTTTTCTGGTCTCCTTCTTCCTCATGATCTGGGTGACCAGCGGATCCGGCGTGCTGCCGCCGATGAAGACCGGAAAGCTGCCCACCATCGGAAATGACTACCTGCTGATCATCCTGATCGTTCTGGTTCTGACCGTGGCCATGTACATCTATCTGTACTTCTCCAAGCACGGATACGAGATCAGCGTGGTGGGCGAGAGCGTACGGACCGCCCAGTATGTCGGGATCAACGACCGGAAGGTGATCATCCGGACCATGGTGCTCAGCGGCGCCCTGTGCGGCCTGGCGGGATACCTGATCGGCGCGGGGCTGGATCTTTCCGTCAGTGCGGACTCCGTAGGCGGGCAGGGATTCACGGCCATCATGGTCAGCTGGCTGGGCAAATTCAATCCCCTGGCCATGGTCCTGACCTCCGGCCTGATTCAGATGCTGAATCAGGGGGCTGCGCAGATCAGCCAGGACTTCGATGTGCCCGGCGCGCTTCCGAACGTGATCGTCGGCATCATCCTGTTCTTCATCATCGGAAGCGAATTCTTCATCAACTACCGGGTGCACTTCCGGAAGGGAAAGGGGAGGGCCGTCAAATGAACATGTGGCTGAACTATCTGATCGACGCATTTGCCTTCGGCGCCACCTTCATGTACGGCTCCACAGGGGAGATCCTGACGGAAAAAGCCGGACATCTGAATCTGGGCATTCCCGGCATCATGTGCATGGGCGGCGCGGGCGGATGCCTGGTGCTGAACTGGATCGGAAACAGCGGACTGCCGCCCTTCCTGATCGTGATTCTGGGCATTCTGGGTTCCCTGGGCATGGCGATGCTGATGGGCCTGATCTACTCCTTCCTGACGGTGACCCTCCGGGCGAACCAGAACGTGACGGGCCTGTCGCTGACAATCTTCGGCGTGGGCCTGATGAAGGTCATCATGATCAAGCTGGACCCGACGGTCTATCTGGTGGGGCCGAAGGTGATGTACCGCTGGCCCTTCGCCGGCCGGCAGGACAGCCTGCAGGCGCTGGGCATCCTCTTTTTCCTGGCGATCTTCATCGCCGCGGCGGCGGGCTGGAT
>CAMVDI010000143.1 GCA_947166205.1 uncultured Clostridia bacterium | reverse complement strand
GTGCTGACGGACCGGAAGCAGCAGGACAAGGTCAGCTGCTGCCTGGAGGCCGCCGGGTGGACCGCTCCGGTGCTCCTTCTGGACGAGGCAGCCGCGGAGGCGGAGGATCCGGACGGACTGGCCCGGGCCAGAAGGAGCCTGGTGGCCACGGATCCGCTGTATATCATCTTTACTTCCGGATCCACCGGGACGCCCAAGGGCGTGGTCACCTCCCATCTTTCGCTGATGAGCTATATCCAGGCCTACGCGGAGATGATGGACATCTCGGCGGAGGACCGGCTGGGCTGCCAGGCGCCGCTGGACTATATCGCCGCCATCCGGGACATCTATCTGCCCCTGCTGCGGCAGGCGGACACCTTCCTGATCCCGCACGGGCTGTTTCTGCAGGCGGACAGGCTGGCGGAAACGCTGCGGGAGAGGGAGATCACGGCGCTGGGCTGGAGCGCATCCGCTCTGACCCTGCTGGCCTCCATGGGCTTTCTGGATCAGCGGATGCCTGACTCCCTGCGGAAGATCTGCTTCTCCGGATCCGTGCTGCCCGCCGCCGTGCTGCGGAAGTGGCAGGACCGGCTGCCCGGGGTCCGCTTTGTCAATCAGTACGGCCCCACCGAGGCCACCGCGTCCTGCACCTGGTACGCCGTGGATCACCCGGCGGAGCCCGGGGAGGAAATCCCCATCGGCGTTCCCTATGCCAATTACCGGATCCTGCTGCTTCGGGAGGACGGCACGGAGGCGCCTCCCGGCGAGCAGGGAGAGATCTGCGTGGCCGGGCCGTGCCTGGCGCTGGGGTATTACGGGGATCCGGAGAGGACAGGACGGGACTTTGTGGTCAACCCCCTGCAGGGGGCATACGCGGAGCGGATTTACCGGACCGGGGATCTGGGCAGCCTGCGGGCGGACGGAAACCTGATGTTCCACGGGCGGAAGGACCGGATGATCAAGCACATGGGCCACCGGATCGAGCTGGACGAGGTGGAAAGCGCGGCGGCCGCGCTGGACGGCGTGCGGGAGTGCGCCGCGGTTTATCAGGCGGAGAGGGAGACCCTGCATCTGTTCTACGCGGGCGGGGCGGAAAAGCGGGAGATCGCGGTCGGGCTGCGGAAGGTCCTGCCCGGATTCATGATTCCCCGGGCCATGACCCGCCTGGAAAAGCTGCCCCGGCTGCCCAACGGAAAGACGGATCTGGTGGCGCTGAAGGCACTGGCCGAAAACAGATAGATCACTCCGCCGGGGCGCGGGCGGATCCATACACGAAGGAGAAGACGGGATGAGAGAGAAAATTCTGGGCATTCTGAACGACATTCGTCCGGATATCGATTTTGAGACGGAGACCGGCCTGATCAGCGGAGAAGTGCTGGAATCCTTTGACCTGTTCACCATCATCGCGTCCCTGCAGGATGAGCTGGGATGCGAGATCGACAATTCGGAGATCACCGTGGCGAATTTTGATTCCCTGGACGCCATGGTGAACCTGGCGGAGCGGATCGCCCATGCGTAACACACCCTGCTATGTATTCGACACGGATGCCTTCGCCGCCCGGATCGGGGCGGTGCGGGAGCGGCTGGGAGACCTGCCCCTGACCTTCTCCGTCAAAGCCAATCCCTTCCTCGCGGCCGCCGCCGCGGAGCGCGCGGACCATCTGGAGGTCTGCAGCCCCGGGGAACTGGCGCTGTGCCTGCGGGCGGGGGTTCCGCCTGAAAAGATCATCTATTCCGGCGTCGTCAAGGAGGCGGAGGACCTGGGGAGAGCGCTGGATGCCGGCGCCGGGATCGTGACCGCGGAAAGCCTGCGGCACGCGGAGCTGATTCAGGCCGCGGCCCGGGAGCGGAACATCACCGTACGGGCGCTGCTGCGGCTCTCCGCGGGCAGCCAGTTCGGCATGTCTGAGGAGGACCTTTCGGAGATTCTTTCCCGACCGGAGCGGTACCCGAACGTGCGCTGGACCGGGCTTCACTACTATTCCGGAACCCAGAAGAAGAAGCCGGAGCAGATCCGCCGGGATCTGGAGCACCTGGACCGGGTGATCCGGGTTCTGCGGGAAACCGGGGGCTTCAGGCCGGAACTGGTTGAATACGGACCGGGACTGGCGGCGGACGTTTTCGGCGCGGATCCGGAAGGGGCGGACATGGCGCTGCTGGACGGCTGCGCGGAGCTGCTGCGGGCGTTTCCCTTCCCCCTGGGGATCGAGATGGGCCGCTTTCTGGCGGCTCCCTGCGGAAGCTACCATACCCGGGTCGCGGATCTGAAAACCGTGAACGGAACCCGATACGCGCTGCTGGACGGCGGCATCCATCAGCTGAAGTATTACGGCCAGGTCATGGCTCTTCATGTTCCGCCGATCGTTCAGAACCCCTGCCGCGAAGGGGAAAAGCTTTCCTTCTGCCTTTGCGGCGCCCTGTGCACGACGGCGGATGTGCTGGCCCGGGAGGCGTCCCTGGCCCCGCTGGAGATCGGGGATGAGCTGACGTTCCTCCGCTGCGGCGCCTATTCGGCGACCGAGGCGCCGGGGCTTTTCCTTTCCCGGGATTTTCCGGAGATCCGGATCATCCGGCGGGGGGAGGAGACCCTCCTGCGGGGCGCGATGCCTTCCTGGACCCTGATCACGGGCTGAGGAACAGCCGGAAAGAGAGGGGGAAAAGCGCGGATGAAAGTCTCCTTTCTGGTGACATATTACCAACAGGCGAGGTTCGTCCGGGAGAGCCTGGACAGCATTCTCGCGCTGGAAAAACCGGCTGAATGGGAAATCCTGATCGGGGACGACGGATCCGCCGACGGAACGCTGGCGGAGATCCAGCCCTATCTGGACCGGGACCCGGAGCGGATCCGGCTTTTCGTCATGGACCGGGATCCCTCCCGGAAATACAACGCGGTGGAGCGGGCCAGCCTCAACCGGCTGAACCTGGTCAGCCACGCATCCGGGGACTGCTATACCCTCATGGACGGGGATGATTTCTATTCAGAAAAGGATTTCATCCTCCCGGCGGTTTCCCTGCTTGAGTCCCACCCCGAGGTCAGCGTCGTCGCCTGCGATACCTGGTATTACACGGACGGAAGCCCCGTGCGGCGCAAAAAAGGCGGAGGCGGGAAGCCGCGCCCCGTCTCCACCGATCATTATCTCCGCTGGCGGTACACCCACGCCGGCGCCTGCCTCTTCCGCAATTTTCATACCCGGGAGAATCTGGATCTGCTGCGCTCCCTGGCCGCTTTTGACGACAATGATATCGTCCTGAACGCGCTGGGGCACGGCGGGATGTTCCGCATTCCCCGGCCCGTATACGCCTATCGCCAGACGGCGGGGAGCGTATACGCCTCCATGCCCCCCGCGGAGCGAGCGGCGCTGAATGTGCCGGGCATCGGCGTGGGGCTGAAGGTCATGGGCGGGACCCGGGAGAAGGCGATTCTGGCCCGGTATGCCACCGCGGTCTGGATGGCCTGGTTTCTGCGGGACTCGCTGCCCGGGGCGCTGGACCCGGGAAAGTACCAGTCCTACCTGGATATATGCCGCCGGGCGGACTTCGCCGAGGGGGAGAAGCTGCTGCGGTATCCGGAGCTGGATGCAGCCGGAAAGCGGGAGATCCGGAAATGGGTTCACGCCGTCGGACGGCAAAGCCCGGTCCGCGTGGCTTACGCCTTTCTTCAGACCCGGCGATGAGACTGCGCGGCCGGCACGGCGCAAAAAATGCTTCAGGCCGGAAGGCCTGAAGCATCGGAGCGGTACAGGAAACCGCATCCGTTTATTCCGCGGGAGTCAGCATCTTCTCAAGCTCTTCGGCTCCGAAGCTCTTATACATCATCACGTACATGTCAATTAACTCCGCGTAATCCGGGTGGCTTTCCTTCATCTCCGCGGCGATCGCTTCCAGATCGGGTTCCTCGCCGTTCCCGGCCTGCTGGATCAGTTTCACGAATTCGGAGATGATATCGTTCAGGTCAGCCATGGGATCTTCCTGCTCGTCCACGGTGCCGTCCGTGTGGAAACGCTTGTCATAACCGCTCTCCGTGACGCCGGCCAGCGACATGCTTTTCACGACCAGGCTGCCCTCCGCGTCCGTTCCCTGAAGGTTTATGTAGGTGTCAAAATCCACATCCACGACACAGTTGTAGTCATAGACGCCGTACCGCATCAGATAGACGATCAGAATCTCATCCCCTTCGCCGGGTTCCGTGCCGTTGCTTCCGATCTCAAAACCCTCACTGGTCAGCTGGGCGAGCGTCTTTCCGACGTTGGCCGCCAGCTCCTCATCCGTCAGGGGGACAGCGGTAAACTCCTCGCTGTAGGCGATCGGAAGCGTACTCCGATACTCGTCCGCCGCGGCGTTCGCCTCGTCAAACTTCTCGAAGAAGTCAGGAGCCTCATAGTCCAGGTTGTTGACCACGTCCTCCAGTTCGGTCAGCTTCTCATCACAGTAAGCTACGCTGCGGTAGAACTTTCCGTCCTTCTCGGTGACCACGGC
>CAMVDI010000142.1 GCA_947166205.1 uncultured Clostridia bacterium | reverse complement strand
CCACAGGGGGCAGAATTCCCTGATATCGCTCATTTTGTCAGCGTCTCCGTCTTTTCCAGTGTACTCTTTCCACAATTATACCAAAGGCTTCCGGGAGAAGCAAGGCGCGCCCGCCGGGAGCGAAACATTTTCCCGGGGAGGCGCGCCGCCCCGCGGCGCGGGCCGGGGAGGGCGGGCGTGAAACATTCCGGGGCCGGCGGGTGTATGGAATCACGAAAAGCCTCTCCCGGTAAAACGCGGATGACAGATGCGGGCAGAAGCCCGATATAATCAGGACGGAAGCAGGGAGCGGAGCGGGCCGGAGGGGGGAGCGCCGCGGGAAAAAGGCGGAGCGGATCCGCCGGAACGGAGGGACCGGGATGAAAAGGAAACCCGCGGATCTGCCGGCCGCCGGGGCGTCCGGATGAAAAGCGCTTGAACAATGGGAAGCCCTTTGGTATAATATGGGTTCAGACGGAAAAGCGCCGCCGGGGGCGGCGCCTGAAAAGCCAGAATAAAGGAGAGAAATCAGATGGAGCTTTCTCAGCAGCCAAATCAGCCGGCGGGACAGCCGGTGCAGCCGTCATTTCAGCCGGTTTTTCAGCCGCTGGCCACGAACAGGAAACTGTGGAAGAACATTCTGCTGACGACAGTGACCTTCGGCATCTACTGGTTCATCTTCTGGGGCCGGTACGCCAGGGATATGAACATCGTCTGCGCCGGCGACGGGAAAAGGACCCGCGGCGCGGCCTTCCGCTTCTTTATCGGAATTCTGACGGAAGGGATCTACAACTACGTATGGATCTTCGGAAACGGAAAGCGGCTTCGTGAGAACTGCGACCGGCGCGGCATCCCCTGCTCCCTGAGCGGCGGGAGCGCCCTGCTCTGGTCCACCCTCGGAAGCCTGATCCTCGTGGGGCCCTTCATCGTCGAGCATAAGGTATGCTCCGCCATGAACCGCCTGTGCGACGCCTACAACGTGGCCCACGGCTATCCCTCCGCATTCGGCCCGCAGCAGGCGCCGGCCAGGCTGCCCGCGGGGGGCCCGCAGAACGCCCCCGCCGGCCAGGGGAATGCCCCGCAGTTCGCGCCGAACGGCTTTGAGCCCCAGGCGGGCGGACAGCAGTACGCCGCGGCGGGTTACGCGGCCCAGGGAACCGGGCGTCAGGCTCCCGTCCGCTCCATGAACGAATCCGGCACCCAGGAGGTCTCCGACCGGGTCCACGGCGCGGTGAACAAGACCGGCGAAGCCGTGAAGAACGCGGGAGACTTCGTGCGGAACGCCGCGAAGGGCCTGAACCTGGAGGTGGAGGACCGGGGCGGCATGGCCTGGCTGCCCATCCTGCCCCTGGTTTCCGCCCTGTGCTTCCTGCTGAGCTTTATCTTCGGCCTGCCCTCCCAGCCCAGCCTGTTCAGCGTGATCGCGTCTCTGGGCATGGCGCTGATCTGTTTCCTGAAAACGGAAAAGATCAAGCCCCTCTCCGCGGTTCCCTTTACCGTCATGGCGGTCCAGCTGCTTCAGTACGTGTTCTGGCGCCTGCCCTATATCGCCTATTTCGGCCTGTTCCAGTGGATTACGCTGCTGGTTTCGCTGGTGCTGATGGGCGGCGCGGTGATTCACTGGCTGCTGCTGTACGCGAATCCCTCCGGGCGGCGGGTTCTCGAGATGATCGTTCCCGGAACCATGGCCCTGATGGCCCTGTTCTACCTGGTCTGCTTCTTCATCCCGCCCCGTGAGCGGCTGGATCTGTACAACCAGGGATACGGCCACTCCTTCAGCGAATTCATGGGAAATCTGGGAAATGTGGTCTTTGCCGCCTCCTATCTGCTGCTGCTGTACCGGTCGAACTTCCGGCTGCTGACGGGGCTGAAGGACGCTCCCGCCCCGATGGCCGCGTCGGCCCCGGCCGATCACGGCTACGTGGAAGTGCCCCAGCCGATTCCGCCCACCTACGGGAACTATCAGGGCGGATCCGCCGCGGACCAGTGGGGAAACGAACCGGGAACGCCGGGTTACAGCGCGCCCTACACGCCCCAGGCGCCCCGGATGGAGATGGAGCCCCGGGTCGCCTACGAGCCGCCGCGGAATGTGTTTGACTATCAGTCCGCGCCCCAGGCCCCGAATCCCCAGGTGGACACCGCCATGGCCGCCTGCCCCTCCTGCGGCTATCTGAGCCCCGCGGGAACGGCTGTCTGCCCCAGCTGCGGCGCGCCGATGCGGGCCCGCAGACGCCGCGTCACTTCCTATGACGCGTAAGAGACGCGCAGGGCCCGGCGGACCGGACGCTTCCGCTCCGCCGCCCGGCGCGGCCGGTTCTTCTTTCGGGATCCCGCTTCCGGGATCCTTTTTTTTCGTCCGCCGAAACAATCCCCGGAAATCGGACGAAAAAAATCTTCGGAAACCTGTTGACATCCGGGGGAAAAGGGATATAATGCAGATGAAGGTCAAAGAAAGTCAAAGGCGATTTTCCAAGACCGGGTTCCGCCGCGCCGGGCGGAACCGGAGAAATGCTTTTTACGAGGAGGGATGGCCCCATGGATATGAATCAGTTCACACAAAAGACGATTTCCGCGCTGCAGCGGGCCCAGTCCATAGCCGTTGAATATCAGCATATGCAGGTGGATCAGGAGCATCTTCTGTCCGCCCTGACCGAGGAGGATCAGGAGCTGATTCCCCAGCTGCTGACCCGGTGCGGGATGGATGTTTCCGCCCTTCGCCAGGCGCTGAAGGACGCGGTGGAGCGGATTCCGCGGGTTTCGGGCAGCGGCCGGGAGCCCGGGAAGGTCTATATCGCGCCGGAGCTGGAGAAGGCGCTGCTGGAGGCGAAGAAGACCGCGGAGCAGATGAAGGATGAATACCTGTCCGTGGAGCATGTCTGGATGGGCATCTGCGCGAAGCCCAATCCCGCGGTGGACCGGATTCTGAAGCGCCTGGGCTACCGGCAGGAGAACTTTCTGAAGGCTCTGAGCGACGTGCGCGGCGCGACCCGGGTCACCTCCGACAATCCGGAGGAAACCTATGACGCCCTGAAGAAATACGGAACCGATCTGGTGGATCTGGCCCGGAAGCAGAAGCTGGATCCGGTCATCGGGCGGGACTCCGAGATCCGGAACGTCATCCGGATTCTGTCCAGGAAAACGAAAAACAACCCTGTTCTGATCGGCGAACCCGGCGTCGGCAAGACCGCCATCGCCGAGGGGCTGGCCCAGCGGATCGTCCGCGGGGACGTGCCGGACAGCCTGAAGGATAAGACCATCTTCTCCCTGGATATGGGCAGCCTGATCGCCGGCGCGAAGTTCCGGGGCGAATTTGAGGAACGGCTGAAGGCCGTGCTGGCAGAGATCAAAAAGAGCGATGGAAAAATCCTGCTCTTCATTGATGAACTCCATACCATCGTCGGCGCGGGCAAGGCGGAAGGCGCCATGGACGCCGGAAACCTGCTGAAGCCCATGCTGGCCCGGGGCGAGCTGCACTGCATCGGCGCCACCACGCTGAACGAGTACCGGCAGTATATCGAGAAGGACGCCGCCCTGGAGCGCAGGTTCCAGCCGGTCATGGTGGAAGAGCCCACGGTGGAGGATACCATCGCTATCCTGCGCGGCCTGAAGGACCGGTATGAAGTCTTCCACGGCGTGAAGATTCAGGATTCCGCGCTGATCGCGGCCGCCACCCTCTCCAACCGGTATATCACGGACCGGTTCCTGCCGGATAAGGCCATCGACCTGGTGGATGAGGCCTGCGCCATGATCCGGACAGAGATCGATTCCCTGCCCGCGGAGCTGGACGATATCCGCCGGAAGATCATGCAGCTGGAAATTGAGGAAGCCGCCCTGAAAAAGGACGATGACAAGCTCTCCCAGGCGCATCTGGAAGAGGTTCAGAAGGAGCTGGCGGAACAGCGGGATTCCTTCAACAGCATGAAAGCCCGCTGGGAAGCCGAGAAGGAAGCCATCTCCAAGGTGACGGGGCTCCGGGAGCAGATTGACCAGGTCAACGCGCAGATCGAGCAGGCAGAGCGAAACTATGATCTGAACCGGGCCGCGGAGCTGAAGTACGGTGAACTGCCGAAGCTGAAAAAGGAACTGGAGAAGGAAGAGGAAATCGCCGAGCAGAGCAAGGGCGAAGACAGCCTGCTGCGCGACCGGGTCACCGAGGAGGAAATCGCCAGGATCATCGGCCGGTGGACCGGTATCCCGGTCTCCCGGCTGATGGAGGGCGAGCGGGAGAAGCTTCTCCGCCTGGAGGATACGCTGCATGAGCGGGTCATCGGCCAGAATGAGGCGGTGACAAAGGTTTCCGAGGCCATCCTGCGCAGCCGCGCGGGCATTCAGGATCCGAACCGGCCTCTCGGCTCCTTCCTGTTCCTCGGCCCCACCGGCGTGGGCAAGACGGAGCTGGCCAAGGCGCTGGCCCAGGCCCTCTTTGATGATGAGAAGAACATGGTCCGGATCGATATGTCCGAATACATGGAGAAGTTCAGCGTCTCCC
>CAMVDI010000141.1 GCA_947166205.1 uncultured Clostridia bacterium | reverse complement strand
GGGCTGGAGCAGGTGATCATCCTGGGGGGCGGCGCCGAGCGGGTTTCCGCCAGGGAGTTCCGCCGGGAGGTGGAGGATGCCCGGGTTGAGATCGCCTCCATCCTGGAGAAGAACAACCTTCGGGCCGGGGGCAGCACCGACATGGCCCTGGCGCTGCGGAAACTGAAGCTGGACGAATGAGCCCCGGGAACGGCGGAGGCGGGCGGAACGCCCGCGCCGCCGGGCAGGAGAGGACCGGGAAAACCCCGCGGAATCTGATTCCGCGGGGTTTTTCAATTTCGAGATAAAAAATTTAACGAAATACCTTGACAGGCGATGTACTTGTGTGTATGATATACCCATCCAAGCGAAAGGAGGCCAGGAAATGGCATTGACGGCGGATCTCCTGCGGGGGTATACGGACACCATCATTCTGAGCCAGCTGCAGGCGGCGGACAGCTACGGATACGAGATCAACAAACGGATCACGGAGCTTTCCGGCGGCAGGCTGGAGCTGAAGGAGGCGACGCTGTACACCGCCTTCCGCAGAATGGAGAACAGCGGATACATCATCAGCTACTGGGGAAATGAGAGCACCGGCGCCAGAAGGCGTTACTATTCCATCACGGTGAACGGCCGGGACCGGCTGGCGGAGGATCTGCTCCTCTGGCGGGAAACCCGGCAGACGCTGAACACCCTGCTGGGTCAGACGGGAAAAGAGACGGAGCTGCGGGCGGGGAGCACCCCGGAGGTTCCGGTCATTCGAGTGGAGGGATAAGATCATGGACGAGAGAGTAACCAGAATCGTGAATCTGCTGTTCCGGGACGTGGCCCCCTCGGAAGAGGTCCAGGCCCTGCGGGACGAGGTGCTGAACAACTGCCAGGACCGCTTTGCCGATCTGGTTCGCAGCGGCCTGAGCGAGGAGGAAGGCCTGGCCGCGGTGGCGGAGAGCCTGAAGGGCATGGACGAGGTGCTGAAGGATTATCCGCGGAATGAAGGGACGGCGGAGCAGGAAGCGGCGGAGGAGCCGGCGGCGGAGAAAGCGCCGGAGCAGGAAGCGGCGGAGAAGGCGCCGCCCGTCTCCCGCTTCGCGCCGGACCGGATCCGGGCGATTGACGCCCAGCTGACCAACTGCGATCTGGAGGTTCTTCCCGGGGACGGGGCGGAATGCGTCCTGGAGACGGAAGGGGATCTGCGCATGCGGATGGAGGAGGACGGCACCCTGCGCCTGTGGCAGGAGCGGGTGACGGAAAACCTGTTCCGGGGCATCAACTGGGAGGAGAGCCTGGGCAGCTTCGAGCAGCTGGGTTCCACCCTGAACCGGCTGGGCAGGAACATCTCCCGGCTTTTCTCCCGGGGCGTGACGGAGGCGGGCGAGTGCCGGGCCGTGCTGCGGCTTCCCCTGAGCGCGCATCCGGAAACCCGGATCCGTACGACCAGCGGGGACATCACCTGGCGGGAGATCGTTCCGGGAAAGGAAATGATCCTGCGGACCACCAGCGGGGAGATCGGGATCCAGGCGGACCGGGAATACCTGCTGCCCCGGGTCGAAATCTCCACCATGAGCGGGGATATGGATCTGGCCTTCTGCGCGGATCATCTGAAGGTTTCCTCCGTCAGCGGCGATCTGTTCTGGCGGGGAGAGGCCCGGCATCTGGAGATGAACTCCACCAGCGGCGACGTGGACGCGGCGGGCGTGCTGCACGAGGCTGCCCTGAGCACCACCAGCGGGGATCTTTCCCTGGAGCTGAAGTCGGACGAACCCGCGGAGATCGGCGTGAACACCGTCTCCGGGGACATTGACCTGCGGCTGCCCCACTCCGTGCAGGCCGTGGCCGCCGCGCTGAAGTCGGTCAGCGGTGAGGTGCGCCTCCGGGGCGTGGAACAGACGGAGGACGCGGACATCCGCGTGAAGGCCCAGACGGTCAGCGGGGATCTGAAGATCTTCTCCTGAGGCCGGAGAAGACGGAGCGGAAAACCGGAGCGAAACCGGAGCGAAACCCGGAACATCAGACCTGGAAAAACAACCGGAAAAACCGGAGAGATAAGGACAGAGAAAGGAAGTTGTCAGTCATGCTTCAGGAAATGCTACAGAAACTCATGCGGCACAAGGTCATCTTCGCGGTGCTGAACATCCTGCTGGGCATCGTGCTCATCTTTGCGGGGCGGAGCGCCCTGAACCTGGTGATCCGGATTGTGGGCTACGCCCTGATCGCGGCGGCGGTGGCCTATCTGGCGGCCTATATCATGGGCAAAAACCGGGATCAGGTCCAGCTGTATTACGCCGCCATCTCCGGCGCGGCCGGGCTGGGCGTGCTGTGGCTGGGGCCGAAGCTGATCAACCTGTTCCCGGCACTGGCGGGCATCGTGCTGATCTTTGTGGGAATCACCAACCTGACCTCCGCCTCCCGGGCGGGCGCCTATCCGGCCTACTCCAAGGTTGGCCCCATCGTCACCATCGTTCTCGGCGCCCTGGCCCTGTTCCAACCCGGAGCGGTGGTCAGCCTGGCGACAACCGTGGTGGGCGCCGCCCTGATCCTGAACGGCCTGTCCGAGCTGGATCTGATCCGGCGGATCTGGTAACCCCCTTCCCCCCTTTTCCCGCGGACACGGAAAACCCCGTGTCCGCGTTTTTCACGTTTTCCCTGGTGCCGCGGCGCGCCTTTCCGGACCCCGTGTCCGCGCTTTTCGCTTTCTTCCCCGGCACCCCCCGCTCCTTTCTGATCCCTTCCCGCGCTTTCCGTTTTCCGTGAAGCTTGTCAGCCCGGGCGGAAAAGTGTATAATGATTCCCAAGGCTTTTTATGCCTGCTTTGAGACGCGTTTTTTCAGTTCCGAGGAGATCTGGGAGGAAAGCGGATGACCGGGAAGGAGCGAATGCTGATCACCGGGGGCAATCCCCTCGAAGGCGAGGTTCAGGTCAGCGGCGGGAAGAACACCGCCGTGGCGCTGATCCCCGCGTCCCTTTTGTGCGACGAGCCCTGCGTGATCGAGAATCTGCCCGATATTGAGGATGTGCACGCCCTGAAGGATATCCTGACGGAGCTGGGAGCCAGGGTGGAATACGAGCCCGGAAAGATGATGCGGATCGATCCCCGCCCCGTGGAGGGGGATACGGTTTCCTTCCGGAACGCGCACCGCCTCCGGGCCAGCTATTATCTGCTGGGAGCCCTGCTGGGCCGCTGCGGGCGGGCCAACGTGCCCACCCCCGGAGGATGCGATATCGGCAGCCGCCCGGTGGATCAGCACATCAAGGGCATGCAGGCCCTCGGCGCCGAGGCGGAGGAGCGCCGGGGCTTTCTGCGGGCGTACTCCGACAACCTGACCGGCGGGGACGTCTTTTTCGACATGGTGACCGTCGGCGCCACGGTCAACGTCATGCTGGCCGCGGTCAAGGCCCAGGGGAAGACGACGATCTACAACGCGGCGAAGGAGCCCCACATCGTCGACCTGGCCAACTTCCTGAACAGTATGGGCGCCCGGGTCAAGGGCGCGGGCACGGACACCATCCGCATCCGGGGCGTGCAGTATCTGCACAGCACTACCTACGCGGTGATCCCGGACCAGATCGAGACCGGGACGCTGATGATCGCCGCCGCCGCCACCAGCGGGGATGTGACGATCCGGGGCTGCATCCCCACCCATATGGACGCGCTGACCGCGAAGCTGCTGGAGATGGGCGTCAAGGTGAACGACTATGACGACGCCATCCGGGTCCGGGCGGCGGGGCCGAAGCGGGCGATCAACATCAAGACCCAGGTCTATCCCGGGTTTCCCACGGATCTGCAGCAGCCCATGAGCGCCCTTTTGACGACGGTGAAGGGCACCAGCTTTGTGGAGGAGACGATTTTTGAACAGCGCTTCCGCCATCTGGACGAGATCCGCCGCATGGGCGCCCAGGTCCGGGTCATGGACCGGACGGCCATCATTGAAGGCGTTCCGGAACTGTACGGGGCGCCGCTGACGGCCACGGATCTGCGGGCCGGCGCCGCGCTGATCGTGGCTGGTCTGATGGCCCGCGGGGTGACGGAGATCTATGAGCCCGGATACATCGACCGGGGATATGAACATATCGAAGAAAAGCTGCGCTCCCTGGGCGCGGTGATCAGCCGGGAACCGACCGAAGCATAAGGGGGCGGGAAAAATGAGTACCCCTTTTGAGGAGCTGGGGCTCCGGGCCTGGGCGGATCCGGAGGAGATCCGGCGGGCCTACCGCGGGCTGGTCAAGCAGTGCCATCCGGACATGGTGCAGGATCCCGATCAGAAGCGGGCGGCCGAGGAGCGGATGGTCCGGCTGAACCTGGCCTATGAGGAGGCGCTGCGGCTGGCCGCGCCCCGGCAGAATTCCATCTTTACCCGGGAGATTCCCACGGAGGACGCGGTGATCCTGGCGGAGCGGATGCTGCGGAAGGAAAAGCCGGAAAACGCGCTGCGCCAGCTGATGCGGGCGCCGATACAGGTGCCGCCACATAGATGAATGCCGTGTCCCCTGTCCTGATTCCC
>CAMVDI010000140.1 GCA_947166205.1 uncultured Clostridia bacterium | reverse complement strand
CCTCCGTCTTTCGTGCCTGAGGAGAGTATACCACAGGCGGCGGGAAAGGCAAACATCAGATCCGGAGGTATCGCATGAACGGACTGGAACTGGCCAGGGAATACTGGGAGGCCTTCGGGCTGCCCATGATCCGGGAGGAGTTTCCCGAATACGCGGAGGTGATCTCCGCCGGGCTGACGGGCAGCGGATCGGAATGCTACGGCTTTGACGACCAGGTCTCCCGGGATCATGATTTTGAGCCGGGATTCTGCCTCTTCCTCCCCGGGGAGGAGGTGGTGGACCGGCAGACCGCCTTCCGGATGGAGCGGGCCTACGCCCGGCTTCCCGCGGAGTTCGCGGGCTTCCGCCGGCAGAAGATGGGCCCCGTGGGCGGGCACCGGCACGGGGTTTTCCGGATGGACGAATACTTTACGGAGAAGATCGGCTGTCCCCCGGAGGAGCTGACCCCGGAGCGCTGGCTCCGCCTGCCGGACTATGCCCTGGCGGAGGCGGTGAACGGCGAAATCTTTTATGACCCGGTGGGCCTGATGACGGACCGCCGCCGGGCACTGGGGGAGATGCCGGAGGACGTGACGCGCAAGCGGCTGGCCGGCGGACTGCTGATCATGGCGCAGAGCGGTCAGTACAACTACACGCGCTGCCTGGCCCACGGGGAAACGGGCGCCGCCCAGCTGGCCGCGGGGGAATTCGCGCGGGGCACGCTGTCCGTCTTCTTCCTGCTGAACGGTGCGTACCAGCCCTACTACAAATGGGCCTTCCGGGCTCTCCGGCGGCTGCCGGAGGGAGAAAGCCTGGCGGAAAGCCTGGAGTGGCTGCTGAGCACCGGAAACGGGGAGGAGCTGGCCCGGGAGAAGTATTTCCGCATGGAGGAAATCGCCTCCCGGATCATCGGCCTGCTGCAGGAGAAGAACCTGACGAAGGCGGACTGCGGGGATCTGGAGAAGCACGCCTATTCCGTCAACGACGGGATCCGGGACGGGGCCATCCGCAACCTGCATATTCTGTACTGCGCCGAATGACCGGGGGATTTCGGTCCAATCCGGTTCTTGCAATCGGGAAGGCACTTTGATATAATACTCCGGCGCGCCTAAAAGGCGCGCCGGGTTTGATTTTTCCGATCATCTGGAAGAGTGGGAAGGGGTTAGCGCGTATGAAAGAGATTACCTCCGCCGAGCTGCGGGAAAAGTTTTTGGCCTTTATGGAATCCAAGGGGCATCATCGGATCCAGTCCGCCTCCGTGATTCCGGAGAATGACCCCACCGTGCTGTTTACCACGGCGGGCATGCATCCCCTGGTTCCCTATCTGATGGGAACGCCCCATCCCGCCGGTTCCCGGCTGACGGACGTCCAGAAGTGCATCCGGACCGGGGATATCGATGACGTCGGCGACCCGAGCCATCTGACCTTCTTCGAGATGCTGGGCAACTGGAGCCTGGGCGATTATTTCAAGAAGGAAATGATCCCCTGGAGCTGGGAATTCCTGACCAGCCCGGATTATCTGGGCCTGCCGAAGGAAAAGCTGGCCTTCACCGTTTTCGAAGGGGATGAGGACTGCCCCCGGGACGAGGAGAGCTACAATCTCTGGCGCTCCTGCGGCGTGAAGGAGGAGAACCTCTTCTATCTGCCCAAGGCGAACAACTGGTGGGGCCCCGCGGGGATCACCGGCCCCTGCGGCAGCGATACGGAGATGTTCATCATCACGGACAAGGCCCCCTGCGGACCGGACTGCTCCCCCGCCTGCTCCTGCGGCCGGTATCTGGAGATCTGGAACGACGTCTTCATGCAGTACAACAAGACCGCGGAAGGCAAGTATGAGCCCCTGGCGAAAAAGAACGTGGATACCGGCATGGGGCTGGAGCGGACGGTCTGCGTCCTGAACGGCCGGAAGAGCGTCTACGAGATCGACGCCTTCGCCCGGATCCTGAAGCGGATCGCCGAGCTCAGCGGAAAGGAATACGGTTCGGAGGAATCCGTGACCCGCGCCTTCCGCATCATCGCGGACCATATGCGCACCTCCACCTTCATCCTGGGGGACGACCGGGGCGTCAGCCCCTCCAACACGGATCAGGGCTATATCCTGCGCCGGCTGATCCGCCGCGCCGTCCGCTACGGCATGCAGCTGGGCATGGAGGAAGGCTTCACTGTGGAAATCGCCCGGGTGATCATCGACCAGTATCAGGACGTCTATCCCGAGCTGGCGCGGAACGCAGCCTTCGTGCTGGAGCAGCTGAAGCTGGAGGAAGGGCGCTTTGCCAGGACCCTGAAGCAGGGCGAGAAGGAATTTGAAAAGGTTTACAACAACGTGTGCCAGACCCGCTCCCTGCTGGAGAGCATCCTGGCCGCGGAGGACGGGGTTGCCCTGGCCGCGGAGCTGGCGGACAGCAAGCGCCTCCGTCCCTCTCCCGATATGATGCCCATCATCGAGGCGGCCCGGGCCGGGGACGCGGCCGCGCTGAAAGCGGCCGTGACCGCGCGGATGGAGAGCCTTTCCACCATGGACGGCCGCAGCGCCTTCAAGCTGTACGACACCTACGGATTCCCCATTGAGATGACCCGGGAGCTGGCCGCGGAGAAGGGACTGGCCATCGATGAGGCGGATTTTGCCGAGCGGTTCAGGAAGCATCAGGAGCTGAGCCACCAGGGCGCGGACCAGAAGTTCAAGGGCGGCCTGGCGGATCACAGCGAGCAGACGGCCCGGCTGCATACCGCCACCCACCTGCTCCATGCCGCCCTGCGGAAGGTGCTGGGGGACGAGGTGGCCCAGAAGGGCTCCAACATTACGGCGGAGCGGCTGCGCTTTGACTTCTCCTTCGGCCGGAAGATGACCCCCGAGGAACTCGCGGAGGTTGAGCGGCTGGTCAACGTGGCGATCGACGCGAAGGTCCCCGTGGTCTGCGAGGAGATGACCGTGCCCGAAGCCAAGGCCAAGGGCGCCATCGGCCTGTTCGAAAGCAAGTACGGCGAGAGGGTCCGCACCTACAAGATGGGGGATTATTCCTTCGAGATCTGCGGCGGCCCCCACGCGGAGAACACCGGGGACCTGGGTTCCTTCAAAATCCAGAAGGAGGAGTCCTCCTCCGCCGGCGTGCGCCGGATCAAGGCTACCATTCAGCCCAAGGCATAATGGAACGGAGGGACGGTCTTTTCGTTCCATGCCGCTCCCGATCCCTGTCTCCCGGAAAACAGAAACCCCGAAATGAGGACCATCCCGAAAAAATCCTGACTGTATATGCGCATCACACCCGAGGCCGGAAGGCCCCGGGTGTGATCATTTTTGTTTTGCAGCCCATGGAGGTTCCTGAATCCTTTTCGCATCCTTTTCCGGCGGCAGGCATGTCAGCGCAGCATCTGATTTTCACCCTCCCGGGCCATGTATTTCAAACTGTGGGATCCGGCCGGTTCCGATATGACGGCTCACAGATCAGCACAGGAATTCCTATCGCGTTACGTCCGTATCAAAAATCATCTTGCGGCAATCCGGGCAGTACATGGCTTCAATCGTGAATGAGGCAAGGGTTCTTCGGGCGGCCGTAACAGTGCCGGCGCCTGTCATCCTGTCCACAAAGCCTGCCTTCCTGTCCCCTTCCTTCCAGATGACGGGGCTTCTTCCATCGCCGGACAGAATCCCGGATCGCATTTCTTTTTTACAGTATGGGCAGATCATAACTTCTTCACCCTTTCCATCCAAAGCCCCGCGATGATCAACACCCAGGCAATCAGGAAGACCACAACCGCCAGCCAACCCGGAAGGATGTGCAGGAAACGGTCAAGCACAATCCAACCCACGCCAAGCCCGATTCCTGCCATCCACAGCGTCTTTCCTTTCACAGCTCTTACTCCTTTACTCCTTCAAATACGATTTCACAGGCTTCCCGTCCACATAAGCGCGGACATCAGGTTTTCTTTCTTCCACATATCCCTCTTCAGCACCTTCAAGCCGCAGGCTCCTGCTGAACAGGAATATTCCGAAAAACACAGCAGCCATCAACAGCAGCATTTCTTATCCCTCCTGCACCTTCCTGTTCCGAATCCAGCAATACAGCGCCAGTCCAGGCACGATTCCGATCATCAGGCCGCCGGCTGAGCCGATGCCTGATTCCTGACCGTGGCTGTATATTACCATCGGGTGCGCCAGGAATACAGGACTGAACAGGAAGAATAAGAGGTTCTATTTCATCCGCCGGGGAAAAAAGGGCCGTGAAGAAAGGGCTGATGAAGTACATGCCACCGAGGTCTGTTTTGAAAAAGAGAACATATACGCACAAGCGCATCCTGCCGACAAACTCTCCATCGGGAATTGGACCTGCTTCACAATCATAAAGTGAACTCGGGTCTCAATACAGTGCAACAGGGGTTTTACAAATAATTATATTGACACAGTGTCATTCATGGCGTATACTCACCACGATGACACTGTGTCATCTTTATGACAAAGGAGGTACGTGCTGTGTCCAGAGGATCCCCGCAGCTGACAGAAGCCAGGAAGGAAGAGATCATTTCCGCCTG
>CAMVDI010000139.1 GCA_947166205.1 uncultured Clostridia bacterium | reverse complement strand
GTTCCAGGCCGTGCAGATGAGCGTTACCCCCAAGGTGATCGAGACCCCCGTGGTCGCCGCCATCGCGAAGGACGGTATCGAGCTGCGGGCGAAGGCCCGGGTTACCGTGCGGACCAATATTGAGCGGCTGGTGGGCGGCGCCGGCGAGGAAACCGTAATCGCCCGTGTCGGCGAAGGCATCGTCACCACCGTCGGTTCCGCGGAGACCCACAAGGAAGTTCTGGAGAACCCGGATCTGATCAGCCGCACCGTGCTGAGCAAGGGCCTGGACGCGGGAACCGCCTATGAGATTCTTTCCATCGACATCGCCGATGTGGACGTGGGCCGGAACGTGGGCGCCCAGCTGCAGATGGACCAGGCGGAAGCCGACCGCCGGATCGCTCAGGCCAAGGCCGAGGAGCGCCGCGCGATGGCTGTGGCCCGGGAACAGGAGATGAAGGCTTCCGTGCAGGAGATGCGCGCCAAGGTGGTCGAGGCGGAGGCGGAAGTGCCGAAGGCCATGGCGACGGCCCTGAAGGAAGGCAAGATGGGCGTGCTGGATTACTACAACATGAAGAACACCATCGCTGATACGGAAATGCGGGAATCCATCGCCAGGGCCAGCGCGCCCCAGTCCGGATCCGAAATGCCGGCCAAGAAGTAACCGGCCCGCAGAATCGGAAGGAAAGGAGGCGAACCGATCATGGGAGCGGTTCCGATCATCATCATCTACATCGTGCTGATCGTGGCGGGTCTCTCCCGGTCCGCGAAGAAGAAGCAGCAGTCCGGCCCCGGACAGAACGGAGCAGTCCGGCCCCGGACGACCGGCGGTCCGGCCCCGGACAAGGTCAGCCCCTGGACGGGACAGACCCAGTCCGCCCGGCAGGCTTCGGCGGGGATCAGCCCCTGGACGGGAAAGGCTCAGCCGGCCCCCCAGGCCCCGGCGGCACAGCCCGCCCCGCGGCCGGAACCCCTGGCCGGCAGTCTGAGCGGGTATACCCCCCAGGGGAAGGATCCCTGCCACGATGACTACGCCTCGCTGCCCACGGGCAGCCTGAGCGGATATACGCCCCAGGGAAAGGATCCCTGCCACGACGACTATGCCGCCATGCCTACGGGCAGCCTGGGCGGCGAAAGCCCGGAGGGGAAGGATCCCTGCCATGACGACTGGCAGAGGGCCGAAGCCGAAGCGCAGGACCTGGAAGCGGCCCCCGCCGGCGGACTGAACCTGAGCTGGACCGGGGATGAAATCGTCAGGGGCTTTGTACTCGGTGAAATCCTGCGGAAAAGAGCATAAGGGGCGTTCCCTCCGGAATGCCGCGGAAAGCGAAAAGACCCTCCCGAAAAAGGGAGGGTCTTCTTCGTGCCCCGGGGCGGACTTGCTTACGGCCCCGGGGCGGTTTGCGCGGAGCCCTTTCCGGCGCCGGCGAAGGGCGTTCCGCGGCGGTTTATCCCAGAACTTCCCGGGCGATATCCGCGCTGCGCTTGGCGTCGCGGGCATAGTAATCCGCCCCGATCTCCCGGGCGTAATCCGCGGTCAGCACCGCGCCGCCCACCATGATTTTGCAGTCCGCTCCGGATTCCCGGAGGGCCTGAATCGTCTTCCGCATGGCGGGGAGGGTGGTGGTCATGAGGGCGGACAGACCGACCAGGCGGATGTGCTCCGCCAGCACGGTCTCCACAATCTTCTCCGGCGCCACGTCCCGGCCCAGGTCCGTCACGGAATAGCCGTAGTTCTCCAGCACCGCCCGGACGATGTTTTTTCCGATGTCGTGAATATCCCCCTGCACGGTGGCGACCAGGATCCGGCCCCGGCTGATGCTTCCCTCCGCCCGGCGGGCCATGCGGGCTTTCAGCACCTCGAAGCCCTGGCTGGCGGCCTGGGCGGACCGGAGCAGCTGCGGAAGAAAGAGCTCCTGCCGCTCATAGGCGTCCCCCACCCGGTTCAGGGCCGGGATCATGCGGCGCTCGATGATCTCCATCTCCGACATCTCCTCCAGGGCGGCCTCCGTCAGCCGGAGGACCTCGCTGCCCCTGCCCCGGAAGACCGCTTCCTCCAGATCGGAGACCTCTTCCGCCGGGGAGGAGGCCGCCGGCATCCCGGCGGGCCGGGGCGGGGCGGAAACCGGGGCGTCCGGAAGCTCCGCGCAGAGCCGGATATAGGCCTCACCGCCCTCGTCCATGCCGTGCAGCACCCGGAAGGCGGCGACCGCCTTGCGCAGGGCCGGCAGGTTCGGGTTCATGATGGGGCAGTCCAGCCCGGCGGCCAGGGCCTGGGTCAGAAAGCTGACGGTGATATGCTCCCGCTCCGGCATGCCGAAGGAGATATTGCTGACCCCCAGAATCGTCTGGACCCCCATCCGCTTGACCGCCATGAGGGCCTTCAGGGTTTCCCGGGCCTGGGCCTGCTGGGCGGAAACGGTCAGGGCCAGACAGTCGATGAACACATCCTGACGGGGGATGCCGAAGCGCTCCGCCGCCGCCACGATCTTCTCCGCCACCGCGGCCCGGCCCTGCCAGGTTTCCGGAATGCCGTTTTCGTCCATGCACAGGCCCACCACGGCAGCCCCGTACTTCCGGCAGAGGGGAAGGATCGCGTTCAGGGACTCATCCTTTCCGTTCACGGAATTGACCAGGGCTTTGCCGCAGACCTCCCGCAGACCGGCCTCGATCACCTCCGGATCGGAGGAATCGATCTGCAGGGGCAGATCCAGGTTCGCCTGCAGCGCCCGGACCGCCTGGACCATCAGCTCCTTTTCATCCACCCCGGGAAGCCCCACGTTCACATCCAGGATGTCCGCGCCGGCCTCCGCCTGCTGCACCCCCAGGGAAACCAGATAATCCAGATCCCTTTCCCGGAGCGCCTGCTGCAGGCGCTTCTTCCCGGTGGGGTTGATCCGCTCCCCGATGACCCGGAGACGGCCCTCCTCCGCCACCTGACGGGCGGAGCAGATGCCGCCCCGGGAGGAGGACAGCTCCAGCCCCGGCCGGTAACCGGCCAGATGATCCCCCAGGGTCCGGATAAAGGCGGGAGAGGTTCCGCAGCACCCGCCCACGAACTGAACCCCGTGGGGAAGGGCCTCCATCACGCTGCGGGAGAACTCCTCCGGGGACAGGGAATAGGCGCCGGTGGCCGGATCCGGCAGACCGGCGTTGGGCTTCAGGATCAGGGGCAGGGCGGTCCACTGCCGCAGCTCCCGCACCAGGGGCAGCAGCTCCCGGGGGCCCTGGCCGCAGTTCAGCCCCAGGGCCTCCACGCCCAGCCCCGTCAGGGTCAGGGCCATGGAGGGAACTGTGACGCCCAGAAAGGTCCGGCCGGTGGCCTCGAAGGTCATGGTGGCCCAGACCCGCAGCCGGGTGTTCTCTTTGGCCGCCAGCACCCCGGCCCGGACCTCCTGCAGGTCGCTCATCGTCTCGAAGACCACCAGATCCGCCCCGGCGGCCTCGCCCGCGGTGAGCACCTGACGGAAGGATTCATAGGCATCCTCAAAGGAAAGGGGGCCCAGGGGCTCCATCAGCTGGCCCAGGGGCCCGATATCCAGGGCGACCAGCCGGTCCGGCCCCGCGGCCTCCCGGGCCAGCCGGACGCCCGCGGCCGTCAGCTCCTCCACGGATCTGCCGCAGGACGCGGCCTTGTACCGGTTGACGCCGAAGGTGTTGGTGTAGATCACCCGGCTGCCGGCCAGGACATACTGCCGATGGACGGCGGCCACCGCCTCCGGATGGGTGATGTTCCAGAGCTCCGGCAGCTCTCCCAGCGGCAGCCCCGCCGCCTGCAGCATGGTTCCCATGCCGCCGTCCAGAAGGACAATTCCGTTCATCTCCACAGACCGCACCCTCCTATGAATCAAGATGGAATGACTGAACCCGGGAAACCCCCGCCAGGGCGGTGACGGATTTCTGGGGCACCATCAGACCGCCGGGCGTCAGCGTGACGCCCAGAAGCCGGGACACATCCAGCACAGCGCAGAGCTCCCGCTGCTGGGACAGGGGAAAATCCCCATAGCCCGGGCTGAAGCGGGGCGTCAGCCGCAGGGGGAAAAGGCGGGCGGCCAGATCCGCGCAGAGATTGTCGCAGACGTTTTCCACCGCGGCGCTGGCCAGGGCGTCCAGCAGGGCCGCGTCGGCAATCCGGCGGCGCTGGGCGCGCAGAAGCAGGGTCTCCGCCTCCGTCCCCAGGGTCGCCGCCAGGAGAATCACCTGACCGCATCCGGCGAGAAACCGGCGGATATCCTCCCCCGCGGGGCGGAAGGAGGTTCCCCGGAGAGGACCGTCCCCCTCCCAGGGGAAGATCCGCCAGCAGGCGCGGGGCCGGGCCGCGCCGCGCAGTTCCCCGGCGCAGCGGACCAGATCCTCCCGCAGGCGGGCATCCGGCTCCCCCCGGACGCCGAGATACCGCAGGGCCTCCGGCAGGGAAATCTCCGTCAGTCTGGCTTCCACCCACGCGCCTCCCGTCCGTTCCGCCGATCCGCCTCCGGCCGGGCCGGCCAGGGGTTCCGCGGCCTCTGAATCTCTTTTCCCTTTGGCGGGAACCCCGCCTCCGGACGCTGCCCCGGGGCCCCCCGGGGCGGCATGACGCTTGTCTCTTCGGAATCCAGTATACCATAAAACAGAGAAAAAAGCAGGAACGCTGTAAGACGTTCCTGC
>CAMVDI010000138.1 GCA_947166205.1 uncultured Clostridia bacterium | reverse complement strand
ATCGTACTGATCGGGATGCCCGGATGCGGCAAGACCACGGTGGGCCGGATTCTGGCGGAAAAGACCGGCCGGAGGCTTGTGGACACGGACCGGATGATCGAGGAAAAGGCGGGGGTTCCCTGCGGGGAGATCATCCGGACCCGGGGAGAGGCGGCCTTCCGCGCCCTGGAGACGGAGGCGGCGAGGGAGGCGGGCAAGGCCTCCGGAAGCATCCTGGCCACAGGGGGAGGCATCGTGACCCGGGGGGAGAACCGGGATCTTCTCTGTCAGAACGGACTGCTCATCCACCTGACCCGGGAGATGGACGAAAGCACCCTCGAACCGGGGCGGCCGCTGTCCGACAGCCGGGAGAAATGGGTCCGGCTGGAGAAGGAGAGAGGCCCCCTGTACGCGGCCTGGCGGGACGCGGAGGTCCGGAACCGGGAGCCGGAGGCGGCCGCGGAGGAAATCCTGAAAGCCCTGGGGAGACTGTCCGGCGGAATGATGATGGGATAAAAAGGAGAGCGGGGATATGAAAATCCTGGTAATCAACGGACCAAACCTGAACATGCTGGGAATCCGGGAACCGGGCATCTACGGAAACCGGACCTACGAAGATCTTTGCCGGAGCATCCGGGAAAAAGCAGGAGAACTCGGAATCGAAATCGAAATATTTCAGTCAAACTCCGAAGGGGAGCTGGTGACCCGGATTCAGCAGGCACTGGGCCGGGAAGACGCCATCGTCATCAATCCCGCGGCCTACACCCACACCAGCATCGCCATTCTGGACGCGCTGAAGGCTGTGGGGCTGCCGGCGGCGGAGGTGCACATCAGCGATGTGACCCGGCGGGAAACCTTCCGGCAGATCTCCTACGCGGGGATGGCCTGCCGGAAGCACTATATCGGCATGGGCTTCGACGGATACCTGAAGGCTCTGGAGGATCTGGCGGAGGAATACGGAACCGGGGAAGGGATCCCCGGGAAGAAAACTGAATGACAGAAAGGTGTCGCCCGATGAAAAAACTGTCACTGGACGGAACTTGGCATCTGGACATCCCCGGCAGCGGGTTTCCGCGGATCGACGGACACGTCCCCGGATCGGTCTATCACGACCTTCTTGAAGCCGGGCAGATTCCGGATCCCTTCTTCCGGAACAATGAAGAGGAAGCGCTGAAGATCATGGAGCACGACTTCATCTACAGCCGCTTTTTTGATGTGCCCGGGGATCTGCTGGCCTGTGACCGGGTGCTGCTGCGGTGCGAGGGGCTGGATACCCTGGCTCATGTGGAAATCAACGGAATCCCCGCCGGACGGGCTGACAACATGCACCGCACCTGGGAGTTTGACTGCGGAAGCCTTCTGCGGGAAGGATCCAACGAAATCCGGATCCGCCTGGAATCCCCCACGCGCTTTATCCGGGAGGCCTATGACCGGAAGCCGCTGGACGGATCCTCGGACGCGATGCGGGGCTTTTCCTATCTGCGGAAGGCCCACTGCATGTTCGGATGGGACTGGGGCCCCCACCTGCCGGACGCGGGCATCTGGCGGGAGATCGGGCTGATCGGCGTGGAGAAGGCCCGGCTGAAGGATGTGCGGATCCGCCAGGAGCACGGGGAAGGACGGGTGACCCTGCGGGTGCGCGCCGGGACGGAGAACGTCCGGGAGAACGCCGCCGCGGTCAGCGTGACGGTGATCTCGCCGGCGGAGGAGCGCTTCACCGGGGAAGGGAGCGACTGCGCCATCGGGATCCCGAATCCCATGCTCTGGTGGCCCAGCGGATACGGGGAGCAGCCCCTGTACACCCTGGAGGTGACCCTGCGGGAGGGAGACCGGATTCTGGACCGGGTTCAGAAGCGGATCGGACTCCGGACCCTGACCGTCCGCCGGGAGAAGGACGAATGGGGCGAAAGCTTCTGCCACCGGGTGAACGGGGTGGATGTCTTCGCCATGGGGGCGGACTACATCCCCGAGGACAACCTGCTGCCCCGGGTGAACCGGGAAAGAACCCGGAGGCTGCTGGAGGACGCCAAGGCTGCCCATATGAACACCATCCGGGTCTGGGGCGGCGGATACTACCCGGACGATTTCTTCTTTGACCTGTGCGACGAGCTGGGGCTCATGGTCTGGCAGGATTTCATGTTCGCCTGCGCCATGTACAGCCTGACGGACGAATTTGAGGAGAGCGTGACCGCGGAGTTCCGGGACAATATCCGCAGAATCCGGCACCACGCGTGCCTGGCCCTGTGGTGCGGAAACAACGAGATTGAATCCTTCATTCCCCAGGGGCTCTGGATCCGGGAGAAGAAGCAGATCACCGACTATGTGCGGCTCTTTGAGCACATCCTGCCGAAGGTGGTCCGGGAGGAGGATCCGGACACCTTCTACTGGCCTTCCAGCCCCTCCTCCGGAGGGAGCTTTGAGGCGCCGAACGACGAAAACCGGGGAGACTGCCACTACTGGGACGTGTGGCACGGGCTGAAGCCCTTTACGGACTACCGGAACCATCTGTTCCGCTATGCCAGCGAATTCGGCTTCCAGTCCTTCCCCTGCATGGCGACGATTGAGAGCTTTACGGAGCCGGAGGACCGGAACGTGTTCTCCTACGTGATGGAGAAACATCAGCGGAACGCCAGCGCCAACGGAAAGATCGCGGAATACCTTTCCCAGACCTATCTTTACCCCTCCACCCTGGACCTTTTTGTCTACGCCTCCCAGCTGCTGCAGGCCCAGGCCATGCAGTACGGGGTGGAGCACTGGCGGAGACACCGGGGCCGGTGCATGGGCAGCCTGGTCTGGCAGCTGAACGACTGCTGGCCGGTGACCAGCTGGGCCAGCATCGACTATTACGGAAGATGGAAGGCGCTGCACTACTACGAAAAGCGGTTCTTCGTGCTGATCTCCTGCGAGGAGGAGGGCATTCTGACCCAGAACACCAACGTGAACGCGGAACCCTTCCCCCTGCGCCTGTCCGCCCGGCTGAACGTGTCCAACGAGACGACGGAACCCTTCCGGGGAAGGATCCGCTGGAGCCTGCGGAGGCCGGACGCTTCCGTGATCCGGGAGGGAACGGCGGAAGTTTCCGTTCCCGCCCTCTCCGCCCTCTGGACGGAGAAGATGGATTTCTCCGGTCAGGATCCCCACGGATGCTATTTCGCCTATGGGCTGGAGACTCCGGAGGGACAGCCCGCGGGCGGCGGTACCGTGCTCTTCTGCGCTCCGAAGCATTTCCGCTTCGCGGATCCGGGGCTGGAAGCCCGCGCGGAAGGGGACGAGATCGTCGTCACGGCGAAGGCCTATGCCCGGAGCGTGGAGATCCAGTGCGGTCCGGACACGGTGCTGGAGGACAATTTCTTCGACATGAACGGCGGAACCCGAAGGATCCGGGTGATCCGCGGCCGGGCGGAGCGGGTGTCGGTCCGCAGCGTATATGACATCAGGTAAGAAAAAAGGAATAAGGAAGGTGCAGCATGACGATTGAGAAGATCCGGGAACTGATCGGACAGATGACCCTGGAGGAAAAGGCCGGCATGCTTTCCGGCGACGACTTCTGGCACACGAAGGCCGTGGAGCGGCTGGGAATTCCCCGGACCATGGTCAGCGACGGACCCCACGGACTGCGGAAGCAGGACGAAAAGGCCGATCACCTTGGGGTCAACGAAAGCATTCAGGCGGTCTGCTTCCCCGCGGCCAGCGCCACCGCCGCGTCCTTTGATCCTGACATGATCCGGGAGATGGGCGGGGAACTGGGCGACAGCTGCCAGCACGAAGGGCTGAGCGTCCTGCTCGGGCCCGCGGTCAACATCAAGCGTTCACCCCTCTGCGGACGGAACTTTGAGTATTTTTCCGAGGACCCCTATCTGGCCGGGAAAATGGCGACGGCCATGATCCAGGGCGTGCAGAGCCGGAACGTGGGCACCAGCATCAAGCATTTTGCCCTGAACAGCCAGGAGCACCGGCGGATGAGCTCCTCCTCTGACGCGGATGAGCGCACGATCCGGGAAATCTATTTTCCGGCCTTTGAAATGGCCGTGAAGGAGGCGCAGCCCTGGACGGTCATGTGCGCCTACAACAAAGTAAACGGCGTGTTCGCCTCCGAAAACCAATGGCTTCTGACGGAGGTGCTGCGGAAGGAATGGGGCTTTGAGGGATATGTGATGTCCGACTGGGGCGCGGTCAGCGACCGGGTGAAGGGCGTGGCTGCCGGCCTGGATCTGGAAATGCCTTCCTCCGGCGGCATCAATGACCGGAAGATTGCCGAGGCCGTACGGGCAGGGAAGCTGGACGAAAAGGCTGTGGATCTTGCCTGCGAGCGGATCCTGAACATCGTTTTCCGCACCGTGGAAAACGCCAGGCCGGAGACGGTCTGGGACAAGGAAAAGCAGCATGCCAGGGCGGCGGAGATCGCGGCGGACTGCATGGTGCTGCTGAAAAACGAGGGGAATCTGCTGCCTCTGAACCGGAATGACCGGATCGCCCTGATCGGGGAATTCGCCGCCAGACCCAGGTTCCAGGGGGGCGGAAGCTCCCATATCAACAGCTTCATGGTGACCGGGGCCGTGGAGGCCGCGGAGAAGGCGGGGCTGAACTTCGTGTATGCCCAGGGCTATTCCACCGGGGAGGACGCGGTCAACGAGGAGCTGATTGCCGAGGCGGCGGCCGCGGCCCGGGGGGCGAAGGCCGCCGTGGTGTTCGCCGGACTT
>CAMVDI010000137.1 GCA_947166205.1 uncultured Clostridia bacterium | reverse complement strand
GGGACTGCGGATCGATGGTCTCCAGATCGTGCCGGTCATAGAACACCGATCCCTTCTCCGGCTTCTCAAAGCCCAGCATCAGCCGCACCAGCGTGGATTTTCCGCATCCGGTGCGCCCGACGATCGCCACGTACTCCCCCGCCCGGATCGTCAGGCTCAGATCCTTCAGCACATAGGGCATATTCTCGTCGTACCGGAAGGTCACATGGTTCATCTCGATCTGCCCGGTCACCCGGTCGATGGTCTGCTTTCCGGGCAGCACCTCCGGCTCCGCGTTCAGGATGGGTAAGGCCATCTCCAGCACGGGGCGCATGGAGGCCAGTGAAACCGCGATGCCCGCCAGGGCGGAAAACGCGCCGGAAATCCGCCCGTAGGCGGCGGTAAAGGCGTAGTACTGGCTTTCGCTCACCCCGGTGCGCACGGCCAGGTAGTACAGCGCGATGGTGCCGATCAGCGAGATGGCGTTGGAGATCACCCCGTTGATTTTCAGAAACATGGGCGGATTGTAGTCCAGGCTGGCTCCCCGGGCGTACAGCCGTCCCCATCTGGCGAAGGCCCGCTTCTCCGATCCCGAAAGGCGGATCTTCTGGATGCCGTTCATCATGGCAAAGACCATGCCCGATTCCTCCGCCGTCAGCTTCATGCTCCTGCGGGAGATGCCGATCTGAACGTAGGACGCGGCCAGGCTCATCACGAGCGTGGCCAGAACAATCAGCAGGGACGGCCAGACCAGCGCCGGCGCGAAGCTGAAAATCTGCGCGATGTAAAGCAGGGACATCAGGCTGCTCAGCCCGGCGGACAGGATGCTGCTCAGCATCATGCTGCACAGGGAGCTGACGCTCCCGGCGCGGCTGGACAGCTCACCGGAGGAATATTTGCGGAAGAAGCTGACCGGCAGTGTCAGGATTCGCATCATCACCGAGGCCTCCACCGCCAGGGAGATCTTGGTCTCGATCCGCTGCGACAGCAGCGTCCGCGCAAGGCCGATCAGCTGGGCCGAGAAGGCGCTGGACAGCAGAAACACTCCCAGGCCGGCCATCAGGTTCATGTTCATGCCCTGGAGCGCCGGGCCCGTCACGAGGCTGTATACCTTGGGCTCAATCATGCCCACCAGCTGCAGCGCCAGGGCCGCCAGAATGACCAGCGCCAGATCGCCGTGGGCGACGCTGTTTTTCATGTACAGCAGCAGGTCCCGGATGCCCAGCTTTCTCATGGGCAGCGGCTGATAGAAGCAGATGGCCTCCCGGGCCAGTATCCGGGCGTTTCTCCGGGTGATCCGGATCTTTCTGCCGCTGTCCGGATCCCTGTAGCAGTACCCCCATACGGCCCCGGGAATCAGCGCGACGGCCGTGTCCGTCTCCCGGATGTATCCCAGCATTGGCCCGTAGGCGTTATTCTGCCACCCCTCCTCGAGCTCAACATCCCGGATCATGAGCCCCGCCGGGCGTATCGCGTACGCCAGCTGTCCGCCCAGGTCCCCGATACTGTCCGGAATCTCGGCGGGTTTCTGGTGGTAGTATTTCAGGATTTCGTCTATGGCTTCGTGGGCGGTGATCTGCTCGTCCCGCATGCGGCTGACGGACCACTTGTCCATGACCGCGCTCGCCATCTGGAAAAAGGAGTCTTCCAGCAGGTTCTGGTCGTTTTCTTCCCTCTGTCTGATCTGTTCATCAAACCATCCCATCCGGAGCCCTCCTTTCTCACTCGTTCGTAACCAGCTCGGTGTAGGCGCCGCCCCGGGCGTACAGTTCCTCGTGGGTCCCCCGCTCAACGATCCTCCCCCGGTCCAGCACGATGATTTCATCGCAGTCCCGGATGGTGGAAAGGCGGTGCGCGACCACAATGCAGGAGATTCCCCGGTCCCGTACGGCCTTCACGAGCTCAAACTCCGTCCTGGCGTCCAGCGCGCTGGTGGCCTCGTCCAGGATGATGACGGAGGGATCCTGGGCCAGCACCCGGGCGATCTCGATGCGCTGCCGCTGCCCGCCGGAAAGGTCCTTGCCGTTCTCCGTCAGCTTTCCCTGATACCCGCCGGGGCGCTGCAGAATGTCCTCGTGAATCTGGGCGTCCCTGGCCGCCAGGATAACCTCGTAATCCTCGATGGTGTCGTCCCACATGCGGATGTTGTTGGCAATGGTGTCCTCAAACAGCACGATGTCCTGGTCCACCATGGCCACGGATCCCGTGAAGACGCTGCGGGGGATCTGCGTGATCGGTTTGCCGTCAAACAGGATTTCCCCGGCCCAGGGCTGATACAGGCCGGCAATCATCTTGCTGACGGTGGACTTGCCGCAGCCGCTGGCGCCGACGATGGCCACCCGCCCGCCGGGTTTCAGGTGCATGGAAAAGTCCGTCACGGTGGGGGCGCCCAGCGGGGCATAGCCGAAGGTGACGTGCTTCAGCTCGACCTCGCCCTTCAGCTTGGCGTAGTCTCCGTTCCCGCACTCCGCGCCGGCGCGCAGAATGGGGTCGTCCGGATACTCCATCACATCCTCCACCCGCTCCATGCTGGTGCGCATTTCCTGGATGGTCTTGCCCGCCCCGACCAGCGTGGACGCGGGGTCCATGAAGGAGCTCAGCAGGCCCTGAAAGGTGACGATCATGCCCAGGGTGAAGCTGCCGGATATGGCCAGCCGGATGCCCAGGAACAGGACCAGGTAGTTGCTGGCGCTGCTGATGAACTGGGGAATCAAGCCCATCCGGGCGTTCAGCGAGGCGAATTTCACCCGCTGCGTGTTGACGGAAGCCTGGTATCCGCCCCATTTGCGGAAGAAGCCGTCCTCCGCCCCGGAGGACTTGATGGTTTCGATCATGCTGATGCCGTTCAGCGTCGCCGCGGCCAGCTTGCCCGCGTCCCGCATCTCGACCCGCATCAGGTTCACCCGCCTCGCGGACAGATACCGCGCCACCATCAGATTCAGCATCAGGGACAGGATGCCCACCAGGGTCATCAGCACGCTGTACCGCAGCATGACCGTCAGATAGAAGATCATCATCACGGTGTTCAGCGCCAGGGGCGCCACCGTGTTCACCAGCGTCTTCGCGATGTCCGCGTTGGTGTCCTTGCGCTGCATGATGTCTCCCGCCATCCGCTGGGAGAAGAAGGACATCGGCAGCTTCAGCACCTTCCACATGAAGGAGGCGTTTCCCTCGACGGCCATCTTCCCGTTGATCTTCAGGCTGTAGACCGCCTGCGCCCACTGCATCGTCAGCTGGAAAGCCGCCAGCACGGCCATGGCGATGATAAAGGGCATCAGCCAGTCCGGCGCCTGCCCCGTCAGCAGCCGGTCAAAGAAAATGCGGGACATGACGGGATTGATGACTCCGAAAAGATAGGAGATGACGCTGGTCAGCACGACAAAGGCCACCGCCGGCCCCGCGCCCTTCAGCCGCTTCCGGGCGAAGGCCACCGTGCTCTTGCGCTTTCCGGAGGGGACAAAGTTCTCCGAGGGCTCGAAGGTCAGAACCAGCCCGGTATAGGATTTGTCAAACTGCTCCATGGGGACTTCCACGGTTCCCCGCGCCGGATCGTTGATGACCGCCTTGCCGCGACGGAACCCGTCCAGCACCACAAAGTGGCAGAATTCCCAATGGATGATGCACGGAAAAGTCGCTTCCTTCTTCAGGGCATCCAGCTCCATGCGGTATCCGTGCGGCTCCAGCCCGTAATGCTGCGCGGCCAGAAAGAGGCTCTTCATGCTGGAGCCGTCCCGGCTTACGCCGCAGTCCAGGCGCACCTGCTCCAGGGGAACCCATTTCCGATAGTATGCCAGAATCATCGCCAGACAGGCCGCGCCGCATTCCAGCGCCTCCATCTGCATGATGACCGGCACCTTCGCCGCCCTGCCCGTGAGGGGTTGCCTGAGTTTCTTCTCAGCCATGCTTCTCCCTCCGTCAATTCCAAAGGAAGCTGATCGGCGTGGTGGACTCCAGCACCAGCTCCGCGTCGTAATACCCGTCCGGAATGCTGAAATGGCTGTTGTTCATGGTGATGAACACACTGATGCCGGTATTCCCGGCCGCCCCGGACTGAACGTCCGCCGCGGCGGCCGCTGCAATCTGCGAGTCTCCCGCGGACTGCCCATCCGCCGCCGAGCCGTCAGCCGGAGTCTGGCTGTCCGCCCCGGACTGGCCCTCCGCCGCCGCGTCCGCAGGAATCAGCCCCTTTGCCTGGTCTTCGTCCTCGAACATGGAGCCGAGCTCCTCAAGCGAGAAATATTCCACCTTCCCGCGCTCTCTTCCCAGCCGAACCTCCATGCCCGGTTTCAGGATCCCCTGATAGGACTGCGGAAGCTTCGCGGTGAAAACGCATACGCTGATGTCCTCAGGCGCGTCGCCGGTGGTGTCCGTGTAGCTGATATTGAAGGCCCGCAGCCTGATGGGCACAATATTCTCCATGGTGGCCGTTGAAGCGTAGACCACAAAGCCAACCAGCAGCACAAAGACCGCGGACAGAAGCATCCACAGCCGGGGGCCGGTGACCCGCATGTAATCGTGCAGATCCTCCGGAGAGGAAATCTGCGCCAGGCTTTTCTCTCTGAAAAGTTTATTTTCCATCTGATTCGGCTCCTTCCGGATTTGCATCTGAAATAATACCACATCGGAAAAACATCAGTCAAAGGGAGTTCATCGCCGCCCAAAGGAAAAAATCGTCAGAAGAATCCGGATGGACAGGCTGCCGCAGTCCGGTGC
>CAMVDI010000136.1 GCA_947166205.1 uncultured Clostridia bacterium | reverse complement strand
ACGGCGCCGACGCGCTGCGCTTCAGCCTGGTGATGGGCGTCAGCCCCGGAAACGATACCCGCTACAGCAAGGAACGGGTAGAATCCGCCCGGAATTTCGCCAACAAGGTCTGGAACGCCTCCCGCTTCGTGCTGATGAATGTGGGCGAGCGCGGAGAGATCGATCCCGCGAAGCTGGAAACCGCGGACAAGTGGATCCTGAGCCGGCTGAACGAGGCGATCCGGGAGATCAGCGATCATATGGAGGACGGGGACTTCGGCCTGGCCGCCACGAAGATCTACGACTTTGCCTGGAGCGAATTCTGCGACTGGTATATCGAGCTGAGCAAGGCCCGGCTGCTGGGCGAGGACGGGGAGAGCAAGGACACGGTCCGGGCCGTGCTGCTGTATGTGCTGGAGGCGCTGCTGAAGCTGCTGCATCCCTTCATGCCCTTCCTTACGGAACAGGTCTACAAGTATCTGCCCGGGAGCGAAGGCTTCCTGATGCTGCAGATGTGGCCGGAGACGAAGGCGGATTTCGATTTCCCGGAGGACGAAAAGCGGATGCAGGGCGTCATGGATATCATCCGCTCCATCCGGAACCTGCGGAGCGAGATGAACGTGGCGCCCTCCAAACGGACCCGGCTGATGCTTCTGGCGGCGGAAGGCTGGCAGGGCGTGCTGGAGAGCGGAGAAGGCTATTTCAAACGCCTGGCGGGAGCTTCCACCGTCGAGATGATCGCGGACCGGAACCAGGTGACGGAGAAGACCGTTTCCGCCGTGACGGCTGCCGGAGAGCTTTTCATCCCGCTGGGGGATTTGGTGGACTTCGGAAAGGAAATCGCCCGGCTGCAGAAGGAGCTGGAAAATCTGGGCAAGGAGATGAACCGGGCCCGGGGAATGCTGGGGAACGCCGGATTCGTTTCCAAGGCGCCCGCCGCGCTGGTGCAGGCGGAGAAGGACAAGCTGGCTGCCAACGAGCAGAAGGCTGCCGCGCTGGAGAGCCGGATCGCGGAGCTGAAGGAAAACCTGTAACCGAAAACGAACGGGACGAAGCGATACAGCTTCGTCCCGTTTTTTGAGTGCGCCAGGCGGGCTCAGAGCTTTTCCGCCACGCGGAGCTTCGCGCTGCGGGCCCGGATGTTTTCGCGTACCTCCGCCTCCGAGGGGGCGACGGCGCCTCCGGCGGGAAGGCGGACTACCGGCTTTTTTCCGCAGGTGCAGACCGGCGCTTTCGGGGGGCAGACGCAGGGATCCCGGAGCCGCTGAAAGCAGCGCTTGACCATCCGGTCCTCCAGGGAATGAAAGGTAATCACGCAGATTCTGCCGCCGGGCTTCAGGCAGTCCACCAGATCGCAGAGAGCCTGATCCAGGGGGGTCAGCTCGTCATTCACGGCGATCCGGACCGCCTGGAAGGTCCGCCGGGCGGGGTGCCCGTCCTCCCGGCGCCGGACGGCCTTCGGAATTGCCGCGTCCACGGCGCGGACCAGGTCAAAGGTGGTCCGGAGCGGGGATTCCGCCCGATGCTCGCAGAGGATGCGCGCGATCCGGGCGGCCCATTTTTCTTCCCCGAAATCCCGGATAATCCCCGTCAGCTCCTCCTCGGAGGCAGAATTCAGCAGATCCGCCGCGGTCATGCCCCGGCTCTGATCCATACGCATATCCAGGGGCGCGTCCTCGTGATAGCTGAACCCGCGCTCCGGCGTATCCAGCTGGGGGCTTGAGACCCCCAGGTCAAGCAGGACGCCGTCCAGCGGAGGCGCTCCGGCCTCCTCCAGCAGCGCTTTCGCGTCGTGAAAATTTCCGTGAACCGCGTGAAAACCCGGAAAGCCCTCCAGGCGCCGGGACGCGGCGGCGACGGCGTGTTCGTCCCGGTCGATGCCGTAGAGCACGGCGCCCTCTCCCGCGGCCTTCAGGATCGCTTCGCTGTGGCCGCCTCCGCCCAGCGTCCCGTCGCAGTAGACGCCTCCGGGAACAGGCGCGATCCAGGAGAGAACCTCGTTCAGGAGCACGGGAACATGCTTAAACTCACTCATTCAAACATCCTTTTCAGATTCAGAGCCGCCTGCTTGACGGCGTTTTTCTTTTCCCCGCCAAGGACCAGCTCGCTTTGCGCGTCCCGAAGGGAAAGCCCCTGGACCGCCATGAGCTGGGTCAGCCGGGCTTCCAGGGAAAGATCCGGCGCCGGTGCAGGGGCATCCGGAACGGGAACGGAATGCAGATCCATCACAATGCAGTACTCGCCCTTTTCCGTCTTCGGATTGGCGCGGAGCAGCTCCAGAATCTCCCCCGGGCTGCCCCGGAGCGTTTTTTCGTGCAGCTTGGTCAGATCGCAGCTGACGCTGAGCACGCAGTCCGGCAGCGCTTCGCTGACGGCCTCCACCAGGCCGGTCACCCGGAAGGGGGATTCATGCACAACGGCGACGGGAACCTTTCCGGGCAGGGAGAGCAGCTTTTCCCGGAGATCCTTTTTCTCACGGGGGAGAAAACCGTAAAAGGCGAATTCCCGGGTGTCAAACCCGGAGACGCTGAGCGCCGCAATGGCGGCGCAGCACCCGGGAACCGGGAGAACCTCCATGCCCCGCTCGACGCAGGCGCGGACCAGGGCATAGCCGGGATCGGAGACACAGGGGGTGCCCGCGTCCGTGGTCAGGGCGACGGTCAGATCCTCGGCCAGCATCCGGTCGGCCAGCTGGGCTGCGCGGGTGCCTTCATTATGCTGATGACAGCTGATCAGCGGAGTCCGGATCCCGTGAACCTGACAGAGCTTCCCCGTCACCCGGGTATCCTCGGCGGCGATCAGATCCGCCTCCCGCAGCGTTTCAGCCGCGCGGGGGGACCAGTCCCCCAGATTTCCGATAGGTGTTGCCACCACGTACAGCTTAGGCATGAAGAATTCCTTTCAGACAAACCCCGGAACCGGTCGGAAAGCCGGCCCCGGACAGATGGAGCATCATCCGGCGCGATACGCCTCCCGTATCATACCACAGGTTCGGAAAGAAAAACAGGGTCCAAATTGCTCAGCCGCATTGCGGGACCTCAAAGTTTATGATAGGATGGAGGGCAAAGAACAGGAAGAGGGGATCACGCGTCATGATCATTGTGGCCAAGGACGGAAGCGGAGCGTTTTCCAGTCTGCAGGAAGCGGTGGACTCGGGCCAGGAACGGGCCTATAAGCTGATCTCAATCCGGATAAACCCCGGAGTATACAGGGAAAAGGTCATCATTCACCGCAACAACCTGCGCATCATCGGCGAAAATCCCGAGAACACGGTCCTGACCTGGAACGGCTGCGCGAAGGACCGCTATCCCAGCGGGGAGGAGAAGGGCACCTTCATGTCGGCGACGCTGATGACTACGGGCAGCGGGGTGGAAATCGAGAACCTGACCGTCCGCAATGACGCGGGCGACGGCAGAAAGGTGGGGCAGGCCGTGGCGGTCTACGCCGCGGGAGACCGGGGCGTATGGCGGAACTGCCGCTTCATCGCGCACCAGGATACCCTGTTCTGCGGACCTTTGCGGATCCCCAATGTGACGGACGAGGTCGGAACCCGCCGGGGAAACGCGGAGGCTTTTGAACGGGTGGAGGACGGACATCCGACCCTGAGCCGCCAGGTCTTCGAAAACTGCCTGGTGGAGGGGGACGTGGATTTTATCTTCGGAAGCTACCGATGCTGGTTTGAGGGATGCACGCTGGTGATGGGGGAGCGCGGCGGATGGTATACCGCCGCCAATACGAACAGGGATCAGCCCTGGGGCTTTGTGTTCCGCCGCTGCAGCCTTACGGGGCGCTGCGAACCCGGAAAAGCGTTTCTGGGACGACCCTGGCGCGCCTTCGCGAGAACGGTCTTCCTGGAGTGCGGCATGGATGCCCATGTGGCTCCGGAAGGCTTTGCGGACTGGGATGAGGAGCGGGTGGTCACGGACCGGTGCGGCGAATGGCGCACGGTCGGGGAACGGGCGGACCAGACAACCCGGCATCCGGCGCAGAAAAGGATGACGGACAGGGACGCGGCGCTCTGTACGCCGGAGGCTGTACTGGGAGGATGGAACCCGCTCCGCGGAGGTCCTGATGATACAGAGAAAAGGGAGAAAAAAACAGAACAGAAACAGGCCTGAGACGGGGCATGCCTTGATCAATCGGAAGAATTGGAGTATAATTGGCACACAGAATGAAGAAAGGAGCAGGATGAAGCATGGATATTCAAAAGATTATTTCTGACATCGTGGCCAAGGTAACGGGAAACGGGGATCTCATCAAAAAGTTTACCAGCGATCCCGCCGGGATGATCAAGGAGCTGACCGGTTTTGAGGTGAACGCGGACCAGCTGAAGGAGATCGTCAGCGGCGTGACCGGCGCGCTGGGCAACGGCGTGACGGACGCGGTTTCCGAAGGAAAGGGCCTGCTGGACAAGATCAAGGGTCTCTTCGGCAAATAAGCACCCGCTCCTCTCCGGAGGGACGGATACGGATCTGCATAGCCCGGCGAAAGGATCGGCCGGGCCTTTTTTCTGTCCGGCCGGAGCTTCGGCGGAAGAAGAAGAAACAGTTTGCATGATGGGCAGGAATTTGGTATAATTACACGGTATTTGGAGAAGACGAGGTTTTCTCCGGATCCGGTTTGAAAGAAGAATGCGGCTCCGGTTTCCCGGGGGCCGCAGGAAAGATCAAAAGAGGCGGAGACTCATGAAGAGCGTTTTGGATAACCGCGCGCTGATCTGTGCCCTGACAGCGTGGTTTTCCGCCCAGCTGGTAAAATATCTCATTGACGGGCTGAG
>CAMVDI010000135.1 GCA_947166205.1 uncultured Clostridia bacterium | reverse complement strand
TGGAAGCCAGCAAGGCGGGAATCATCGCCACCGTTGAACCGATGGTGGCCACCCTGATTGGAATCGTGTTTTTTTCTGAACCGATCACCCTCCTTTCCGGTCTCGGTATTCTGCTGATCCTCGGAGCCGTCATTCTGCTGAATTGGAAAAGCGGGCAGTCCGCGTAATCTCCCGTTTCCGGCTTCGCGGCCCGTCACCCGGTCACCCGTTTCCGCCTCGGCCGGAGGCCGCGTTCCGTTCCCTGAAGGATCCGGAAGGCATCCTTCAGCGCCTGCGGCAGGTTTGAGCCGCGGCGCGAAACCGATTGACGAAAGGCCGGAATCAGGCTATGATACGGGTATAAAATCAGGGGGTGCGGCATGAATACGGACATTCTGAATCACGCTCTCAAAGAAAGCGAAATAACGCGTTCCGCTGAGGAATGAACTGATCTGGGTATCGGGGGCCCTGAAGCATATGAAAATGAAATCAGGAACACGGATTTCACGCGTCAGAAGAATCATCGGCGATATTCTTCTTCTGGTGGTCATTCTTCTTTTGGCCGACGTTTTTTTCGTCATGCCGGACAGAATCAACGCCGTTGTCCTGAAAGCGGATTTCCGGAGCGTTTTCAGGCATGAGGTCATCCTCTGCGCGATCCTTCTGCTGTTCGCCCTGGATGTCCGGTTTAACCTTTTTACCCGGTGGAAGTCTTTGGCCCTCAGGGTGATCGGCTGGATCCCCCGGGCCGTCCTCATTCTGTTCAGCGCCGTGATCCTCTTCTTCTGCGGAAAGGTGATCGCCGGCAGTCTGATCAATACAGCGGGGGACGCGAATTACGCCATCGTGCTCGGGCTGGCTCTGGAAAACGGGGAGCCGGCGCCCGATCTGCTGCTCAGGCTGGATACAGCCTGGGGATATCTGGAGCAGCATCCCGAAGCGCGGCTGGTTCTGACCGGCGGCAACCCGGATGAATCCGGACGGACTGAAGCCGATGTCATGCGGGATATCCTGACGCGGCAGGGCGTGCCGGAAGACAGGCTGATTCTTGAGGACCAGGCGCAGACCACGAAAGAGAACTTCAGAAATATCGCAGGGATGGTTTCAGCGGATGAGCCCGTTGTGATGATCAGCAGCAATTACCATATGGACCGGGCGGTCCGGATTGCCTCTGAAAGCGGTTTTTCCCGGGTCATGAGGCTTCCGGCGCCCTCCGGCTTCCTGTCCTTCGGCGCGAACATGCTGTCGGAGGTTATCCTCGATCTGAACGATCTTTCAAAGAAATAAGCCTTTCCCGGGCGGGCTTCTGTGGGCGCGGACCCCGGTGCGGGATCCGGCGCCGTCCCGGCCGGCCCGGACAAGCTTCCGCGGCCGGGCCCGTGCTGACCCGTATTGTCAGCCGCCTGTGCGGATGAAAAAAACTCATACTTCGCGGCTTTCCGATGGTTTTCAGGCCGCGAAGTATGAGTCATTTTTTTATGCGTTATCTCCGTTCCGCCGAAGGCCGGGTTACCCCTGGCAGTAATAGCGGCCGGCGGTTTTCTTCAGCAAGCGCCACGCCAGCAGATCCAGGATCAGCAGGATCCCCGCCATGATCCCGAAATAAGCCAGGTTGCCGATCCCCCGGGAGATCAGAAACCAGGTGACCCCGGCCAGCGCGATCAGGATTCCCCAGCTTTGCAGCATGGAAACCATGACGCCGAAATTCTGCTTCACCGCCTGCTGCTCCGTCATCCAGTCCAGCTTCGGCTTTTTGATATCCCGCGCCAGCGCCAGGCAGGAGCTCCCCAGGGCAAACAGCAGGCACAGCACGATGGCGAACAGGATGGATACCCACGCCATGGGAAGCAGCACCATCATCGCGATTCCCCCCAGGATGACGCCCGCCGCGGCCAGGCCGAAGCCCACGGCGAACTTGCTCCGGACGATGGTCCATCCGCTCACCGGCAGGCTCATCATCATCGCGTGTCCCTTCCCTTCCCGGGTTACGGCGGTGCTCAGGGCCGGATTCATGCCGCCCATGTACGCCATGACCGCCGTCAGGATCGCCGTCACCAGGGGGCCGTCAATCGCGCTGAACACCTGCCTGACGGTTTCTCCTTCCTCCTGCAGGGCGTTCCCCATGATGAAATACATCACCAGCACCATAAACAGGGGCATGAAGCTGATGGGCAGAATGTTCGTGGCATAGCTGGGGGTTCTCAGAATGCTGCGGATTTCCCGCCGGCAGCTGGCCCAGAAGGGGCTGGACACCTTGTGTTCTTCCTGTTTCGCCCTCTTCCGCGCGCCCGACGCGGGGGTCTCCGTCTGCAGCAGGCTCAGCTTCCGGTAGACCGGACTTACCAGCGCCACCGCCAGTCCCGCCGCAAGCGCGCAGGATCCCGCGTAGAGTCCCAGCATGGGCCATTCACCCATCAGTCCTCTGGCCGCCCACCGGGCCGGCGGGAATGCCCGGGTGATCAGGTCGATGCGGCCGCCGTAGCCCGCCATAAACTTTTGGATCATCTCCCCGCCGGTGGCCGAATCCCCCGTCATGCCGCCCACGTTGGCCATGACCAGCATGTACAGCACCAGGAAAATGACGCCGAATACCGTGCTCAGCATCTCCCGATGGCGCCACAGGGCAGTCAGTCGGATCAGCAGCGTCGAGATCAGGGTGACCAGTGCCACGGGAATCACGTCCGCCAGCAGCCATACGGGAATCAGCCGCAGGTAGAACCCCGCCTCCGCCCCCGTCCGGATCCCGTACTGTATGCAGGCGGGAAGCAGGATGGCCGCGCTGATCAGGGATTCGCTGACCCAGATCTCGGTCAGCTTGGCGCACAGCACCGTCCGGGGTTCCAGCGGCAGGGAGGCCAGAAAGCCGGCGTCCCTCCCCAGGTACAGGCTGCTCATGATATAGAAAAAGCTCATGATCAGCGTGCCCATCATCGTCAGGGTCACCGCCATGCTGACCATCAGATCCGGCGTGCCGATCTGAATCAGCACGTCCAGCATCTTCTTCTCCAGTATGAACAGCATGGCGCCCATGTAGATGATGAGAACGGCAAAGCCCAGCGCCCGGAAGGC
Source organism: uncultured Clostridia bacterium (assembly GCA_947166205.1). The sequence continues at coordinate 1,795 of CAMVDI010000135.1, read as the reverse complement.
TGTCCGGCTCTTCTTCCCCTGCATGGAGGCCCTGATGTTTTTGGGTTTCAGCTCCGCGAAGCGGCTGATCAGCTGCAGCCGCAGCAGCGCGGTATAGCCTTTCATTCTTTCTCGCCTCCGTCCGCGTCCGTCAGCTCCAGGAACAGATCCTCCAGGCTGGCCCCCTGCTCGCCGCTGCGCAGCTCCTCCAGCGTGCCCACAGCCTTCAGCTGTCCCTCCGCGATGATGCCGATCCGGGTGCACAGTTTCTCCGCTACCTCCAGCACATGGGTGGAGAAGAACACGGTGTTCCCCTCCTGGCAGTGGCGGATCATCTCTTCCTTCAGCATGTGCGCCGCCCGGGGATCCAGCCCGCCCAGGGGCTCATCCAGGATCCAGATCGGGGGGTGGTGAATCAGGGCTCCCATCACCAGCAGCTTCTGCTTCATGCCCCGGGAATAGCTCCTCACCTGGTTCCCGATGGCATCCTCCAGCTCAAACAGGTTCAGGTATTTTTCGATGTGCTGCTTCCGCCGGGCGGCGTCAACCCCATAGACATCCGCCATGAAATTCAGGTATTCCATACCCGTCAGCCGGTCATACAGGTCGTTTCCGTCCGGCACATAGCCGATCAGCCGCTGAGCGCCGATCCGGTCCTGATCCATCCGTTTTCCGGCCATGACCACGCTGCCCTCGTCCGGGTTCAGAATGCCGGTCATCATCTTGATGGTCGTCGTCTTGCCCGCGCCGTTGGGGCCGATGAAGCCGAAAAGCTCCCCGCCGGATACGTGCAGGTTCAGATCCTCCACTGCCCGCTTGCCGTTCTTCGCGTAGGTTTTGGTAATATGCTGCAGATCAATCATCGGATTTCTTCTCCCTTCTCCTTTTGCCGTGTCTCCCCCGCCTCCCGCCGCGGGTTTGCTCCGCCGTCGGTATCCCGCCCGTCTCTGTCCGCGGGCTGTTTCCTGACCTCCGCTTCCGCCCGGGCCGTCCCGGGAAAGGCTGTCTTCCGCGGGGATTCATCGGATGACAGCGCTATTTTACTCTTCTGCCTCCCGAAAAAAAAGAGCCCCTTCCGCAAAATGGAGCCCGCTATTTTTCATCTGTTGCCTTTTTTCATCATGTACATCAATCACGCCTGCCGCGAAAAAAGACTCTGTTGTACCTCGTTCAGCGGCGGAACTGCTGAGCGGATGAAGGATTGACGCGTACCGCAAAGGAGAATTCTCCAGTTATCTGTGCATCAATCGCCTGACAATCGTGAATAGTGGTATTGGGTAAGTAGAAAAAAAAAGGAAAAAGCGGTGAATCTCGAATATATACAGGGATAAAGTTCAGGAAAGGACACACGCAGCCATGAGAAAAGGGTTATCTTTGTTTCTCGCAGTCATCATGATGATTTCCGGGTTCTCCTTCGCCGCGGCGGAGGGAACGGTGTATACCGTACAGACCGCCGGGGTGTGGGCCGGGCAGGAACAGGTCGGCAGCATGGACCTCCGGTTCTATCCGGCTGCCCCGCACGTGCCGTATTACGGCATGAAAGCCTATGTGGCATTCATGCGGAACGAGGACCTGACGGTGACGCCCCTGGACGGCGGCATCTGGGAGGTAGCCAGTCCCAACGGCTCCTCCGTTCTGGTAAATCCTTCCGCCGGAACCGTTGACGCCGCGGACTGGGCCCGGTTCCAGCTTCCTCCCCTTCCCTATTCGAACATGACCGGAATCAAGGATTCCCCCTGTGCCTGGACAAGCTATTCCGGGATCGTGTTTGACGATCCGCCCACCGCCGTCACTTTCGATTTCGCGAAATACGGCA
>CAMVDI010000134.1 GCA_947166205.1 uncultured Clostridia bacterium | reverse complement strand
CGGCCCCCCCCCCGCCGGACGGGCCGGGCGAAGACGATCAGGAACCGTTTGCCGCCCCCCCCGCCCCCACGGACGGGACCGGGGGAACGGGCAGGTCCGCTCCCGGAGGATCCGCCCGACTGGCTCTGCCGGGGCCGGGCAAAGGGGGAGGAAGAAGCGGGGCGGGAGCCGAAGGGATTCGCGCCGGAGGCGGAAGAATCGCCGCCGGGGCGGCTCTGGGGCTGCTGCGGCCGGTTCAGGGGCGTGGAGGAGGCCGGACGGGCATTCTGCGGCCGGTTCAGGGGCGTGGAAGAGGGAGCAGGGCGGGCACTCTCCGGCCGGTTCAGGGGCGTGGAAGAGGAAGCCGGGCGGGCACTCTGGGGCCGGTTCAGGGGCGCGGAAGAGGAGGCCTGCCGGGCGCCCCGGGGGGCGGAGGAAGCCTGGTCCCTTCTGTCCTGATAGCCCCCGGCGTTTCCGACGGGGCCGGTACCCAGCCCTTCGCCGCGCTTCTCCACGCCGCGGCCTTCACTGACGACTTTTTTCTCCCGGGAACGGGGGCGCTTTTCTTCATCCATGCTGTTGAGCTCCTTTGCTGTAGAATCGGTCATCCATCCGGAAAATGCATCGTTTTTCCAGGCCGGCCGGGCAGGAAACGCCGGGCACTGCCCCGCGGCCGGGCTTTTCTTTTCTGCATTATACACCAGGATCCGCCAAAGCGCTATCGGATTCTTGCGCCATTGACACCCCTTCCGCGGATGCCTATAATACGCGTAACAGCGGATTTGTGCCCCTTTGCGGAGAATACGCGCCGGCGGACGGCGGAACAGGAACCCGGCGGGAAGGATCCACGCCGGCGGACGGAAAGAGAGAGCCATGCAGCGGAGAAACGAATCATCCCGAAGCGATACCCAGTATTCCAGAATGACCGGGCAGCCGATTCCCCGGCTGATCGTGAGCCTTTCCGTGCCGACGATCCTGAGCATGCTGGTCACCAATGTCTACAACCTGGTTGACACGGCCTTCGTGGGTCAGCTGGGAACCAGCCAGAGCGCCGCTGTGGGCGTGATCTTCGGCTTTATGGCGATCATTCAGGCGGTGGGATTCCTGTTCGGCCAGGGCTCCGGGAGCATTGCGGCCCGGCTGCTGGGCGCCCGGAACGGGGAAAAGGCTTCCGCCACGGCCTCCGCCGGGCTGATCTGCTCCTTCGGGATCGGGACGCTGATCTCGCTGATCAGCTTTCCACTGATCGATCCCATCATCCGGCTGCTGGGGAGCACCGAAACGATCCTGCCCTATGCCAGGCAGTATCTGTCCTGGCTTCTGATCGCGGCGCCCTTCATGACCGGCGGATATACCCTGAACAACCTGCTGCGGTACGAAGGGAAGGCTTTTCTGGGCATGGTGGGGCTGGTTTCCGGCGCGGTTCTGAACATCGCGCTGGATCCGCTGCTGATGTTCGGCCTGAATCTGGGGATCGCCGGGGCGGCCATCGCCACCGCCGTCAGCCAGATCATTTCCTTCTGCATCCTGCTGAGTATGTTTCTGCGGCACAGGACGGCTTTGGAGCTGAGCTTCCGGGGAGCCGACCTGCGCCCCGGAAGCGTATGGAACGTGGTGGCCACCGGCATGCCGAGCATGCTGCGCCAGGTGCTGAACAGCATCGCTACGATCCTGCTGAACAGCCGGGCGGGGCTTTACGGGGATGAAGCCGTGGCGGCCATGAGCATCGTATCCCGGATCTCCTTCTTCGTCTTCGCGCTGGCGCTGGGCATCGGGCAGGGCTTTCAGCCGGTGAGCGCCTTCAACTACGGCGCGGGGAAGTTTGCCCGGCTGCGGGAGGCCTTCCGCTTCACGGTGCTGCTGGCGGAGGGAATCCTGATCATCATGGCGGCGCTGGGGCTGGCCTTCTCCGGGGGGCTGATCGGGCTTTTCCGGGACGACCCGAAGGTGATTGAGATCGGAACCCGGGCCCTTCGGCTGCAGCTGACCACCCAGCTGTTCATGCCCTTCACCATGGCCGTGGAAATGCTGTATCAGAGCACGGGAAACAGGCTGGGGGCCTCGCTGCTTTCCTCCGCCCGGAGCGGCCTCTTTTTCATCCCGACCCTGCTGATTCTCGCGGAGACCCGGGGGCTGAACGGAATCCAGGAGGCGCAGCCCCTGGCCTATATTCTGTCCTTTCCGCTGGCGGTGATCTTTGCCGTCCGCTTTATGCGGAAGATCCCGAAGGAAGATACCTGAAAAATACCGGATTCAAAAAACCGGGGACCCGTGAAGAACGGTCCCCGGTTTTTCAGGTTTCAGGGTTTGATCTGGGCGCAGATCGCGCGGAAGGATTCCTCGGAAAGATCGTGCTCGATCTTGCAGGCGTCCTCCCGGGCGATCTCGGCGGGAACGCCGAGCTGGACCAGATAGCGGGTCAGCGCCTGATGCCGGTCATAGATCTTTCTCGCGATGGTGTACCCTTTGTCCGTCAGGGAAATCAGGCTGTCGGCGCCCATGGTGATATAGCCGTTCTCCCGCAGCTTTTTCATGGCGACGCTGACGGAAGGCTTGGTCACGTTCAGGCCGGCGGCGATATCCGTGGAGCGGGCATGGCCTTTTTTCTCCAGGAGCATCAGAATCTGCTCCAGATAATCTTCTGCTGATTCATGAATAATCATGGGAGGTCTCCTTTCCGGGGAAATGGGTTTCCTTCTGAGGACATTATAACCGAAGGGGCGGAAAAGAACAACCGTCCCTCAGTAACCCTTTTCCGGATCCACCCGGCGGAGGAGGGGGCGGCCGGCACAGTAGTTCTCCAGATCCTCGAGGAACAGATCCACGATACGGCTGACCGTCCAGGGCAGGGTCATGTTGCCGGCTGTATGGGAGGAGATGATCAGATTCGGACAGGTCCAGAGGGAATCCTCCGGGGGGAGGGGCTCCTTCTCGAAGACATCCAGCGCGGCCAGGAGACGGCCGGAACGGAGCTCCTTTTCCAGGGCGGAGGAATCGATGGCGGAACCGCGGCCCACATTGATGATGACGGCCTGATCCGGCAGCAGCGAAAGCCGGGAGGCATCCATCAGATGACGGGTTTCGGGGGTCCCGGGAAGGGACAGAATCAGCGCGTCCGCTCCGGGAAGCAGATCCTCCAGACAGCCGACGGGACAGACCCGGTCGAAGAAGCCGGAGGGGCACCGGCCGCTGCGGTTGACGCCGATGATCTCCGCCGGCTCAAAGGCCCGCAGGCGGGAGGCCAGCGTACGCCCGATATCCCCGGTTCCCGCCAGCAGAAGCCGGCTGCCCTTGATGGAACGGACGGGGAGATCCCGGACCCACTGCCGCCGGGCGAGGAGAGCCTCATAGTCCGGCCTCCGGCGCAGAAGCGCCAGAAGCATCCCGATCACATGCTCCGCGATGGTGACGCCGTAAGCGCCGGAGGAATTGGTCAGCACCGCGTCCGGGGACGCGAAGGCATCCGGGACCGTGAAGGCGTCCACCCCCGCGAAGGGGGAGCAGAGCCACTTCAGCTTCGGGGCGTTCTTCGCCAGAACGGGGTCATGCCCGAAGACGATTTCCGCCTCCGCCAGGAAGGGCAGGCTTTCCGCCGGGGACTCGAAAAAACGGACTTCAAACCCGCGCTTTTCCGCGGCGGAACGGATCCTGTCCCGATGCTCCGGCGCCAGCCCCGGAAGGACGACGGCCATTCTGTCTGTACGCATCATGGGTCTCCTTTCTCAGCGGGCCAGAAACTGGCGGGTACGCTCCTGCTTCGGATTGCCGAACAGTTCCTCCGGAGCGCCTTCCTCGCAGATTCTTCCTCCGTCCATAAAGATCACATGGTCGGACACATTCCGGGCAAAGGTCATTTCATGGGTGACGATAATCATCGTCGTATTCCGCTCTGCCAGCCCCTGAATGACGCGAAGCACCTCGCCGGTGAGCTCCGGATCCAGCGCGGAGGTAGGCTCGTCAAAGCAGAGGATGTCCGGATGCAGCGCCAGGGCCCGGGCGATGGCCACCCGCTGGCACTGGCCCCCGGACAGCTGGTGGGGGTAATTGCCCATCCGGTCCTGCAGCCCCATCTCCTTCAGCAGGGACTCCGCGTGTTCCCGGATCTCCTTCCCCAGGTCCGCCTTCCGCTCCTTCCAGTCCGGCTTTTCCTTCGCCAGCAGCTTTTCAGCCAGCATGACGTTTTCCAGGGCCGTATACTGGGGAAAGAGGTTGAAGGACTGGAAAACCAGGCCGAAGTGGAGACGCTTCAGACGGATATTCCGCTGAAAATCGATCCGGCGGGCGGTCGCCGCGTCCAGCAGCGTTTCCCCATTGACGCGGATGACGCCCCTGTCAGGCCGCTCCAGAAAGTTCAGGCAGCGCAGGAGCGTGGTTTTTCCGCCGCCGGAAGGCCCGATCACGGACAGCACATCCCCCTTTTCCATGGAAAAGGAGATGTCGTCCAGCACGGGCGTGGCGCCGAAGGATTTCTGAAGATTCCGTACTTCCAGGATCGCCATGATGCAACGCTCCTTCCTCTCAGCGGAAATAACCCAGCTTCTTTTCCAGCTTCGCAAAGGCGAGGGTCAGAAGGCCTGTGGCAGCCAGATAATAGACGCCGGTGAAGAACAGCGGCCAGATGGCCCCGGAGATGCCCTGGCTGCCCTTCATAAAGGACTGCCCGGCCCAGATGATCTCCTGAAGGGCGATGATGCGGGCGAGGGAAGTGTCCTTGATCAGGGTGATAATCTCGTTGGACATGGGCGGAAGAATCGCCTTGACCACCTGCAGAAGCTTGACCCGGAAGAAGATCTGGGACGGTTTCATGCCCAGCACCAGGCCGGCCTCCTCCTGTCCCGGGGGGACGCCCTGAATGCCGCCCCGGAAGATCTCGCAGAAATAGCAGGCGTAGTTGAGCACGAAGGCGACGGAAGCGGCGGCAAAGCGGCCGCTCTCGCTGCTGCCCCAGATGGGGTTTTTAAGCACCAGGCCCGGAAAATAGAAGATGATCAGAAGCTGGATCATGA
>CAMVDI010000133.1 GCA_947166205.1 uncultured Clostridia bacterium | reverse complement strand
GCCTGCGCCACCTGAAGGACGACGTGAAGGAAATGGCCGCCGGATATGAATGCGGCATGAGCCTGGAAGGACACAACGACATCAAGGAAGGCGATATCGTCGAGTGCTTCATCATGGAGGAGATTCCGCGCTAAATGAAAGAGTATCAGAGAATTGACCGGATCTCCGAGGAAGTCCGACGGGAACTGGACGCCATCATCCGGGAGGAGATCAACGATCCCCGGGTGGACGGGACCTGGAGCATCACCCGGGCGGAAGTGACGGGTGATCTCCGTTTCGCGAAGATCCATGTCAGCGGGCTGGAGGAGGACAAACGGGAGCCTCTTCTGGCCGCGCTGAAGAACGCGAAGGGCTATCTGCGCCGGGCGCTGGGCAGGCGGATGATCATCCGCAGCGCGCCGGAGCTGATTTTCCTCAGCGACAAGAACATCGAATACGGCGTACATATCGCCCAGGTGCTTGCACAGACGGGCATCGCGGATTTGCCGGAGGAACCGGAGGAAGAGCATGAGAGATCCTGAGGGCATCGCCCGGGCGATCCGCCGGGCGGAGAGCGTATGCATATGCTGCCACATGAACCCGGACGGGGATACCATCGGCAGCGGGCTGGCCATGCGCCTGATCCTGGAACAGATGGGAAAACGGAGCAGGGTGTTCTGCCACGACAAGGTTCCGGACAGCCTGATGTTCCTGACCGGGGCGGACGCGGTGGCACTGCCATCGGACAACGGGGATCAGCGGTACGACCTGTTTCTGTCCGTGGACGTCAGCGATCCGGCCCGGCTCGGCGACTGCGCGGATCTGCAGAAGAGATGCGCCCACTCGGCCCTGATCGACCATCATGAAACTAACCCCGGATTCGCGGAAGTCAACAGCATCGACGGCAATGCCTCCGCCACATGCGCCATGATCCGGGAACAGATGAAGGCGATGGACGTCCGGCTGACCCGGGAGATCGCCGAGTGCCTGTACGCCGGAATCAGCACCGACACGGGGAATTTTTCCTTCGACTGCACCGACCCGGAGGCTTTCCGGGTCATGGGCGACCTGATGGAAGCCGGCCTGCCGCTGGCGGAGCTGAGCATGCGCCTTTTCCGGGAGAAAAGCCGCGCCCAGCTGAAGCTGCTGGGAAGGGCGATTGACAGCCTTCGGTTCACGGAGAATGACCAGATCGCTGTCATGACGCTGACCCGGAAGGACTTTCAGGAATGCGGCGCCCTCAGCGAACACGCAGACACGGTAGTGAACTACGGGCTGGAGACGGTCGGGACCCGCATGGCCGTGCTGGCCCGGGAAACCGAGGACGGCAGGATCAAATTCAGCCTGCGGGCCCGGGCGCCGCTGAATGTGGACGGCGTCGCCGCCAGCCTCGGCGGCGGCGGGCACGCGAGGGCTTCGGGAATCAGCATGGAAGGAACGCTGCAGGCCACCACCCGCCAGGTGGTGAACGCCATGAGGGAGTGCCTGCGCAAAGAGAGGGAATGAACGGATTTCTCAACATGAACAAACCCGCCGGGATGTCCAGCGCCGCTGTTGTGGGGACGCTGAAGCGCCTGACGGGAGAAAAGCGGATCGGACATGCCGGTACGCTGGACCTGGAGGCCGCGGGCGTTCTTCCCATTATGCTGGGAAGAGCGACGCGGCTGTTTGATTATCTGGTGGACAAGGAGAAGGAATATACCGCGGTCTGCGCCTTCGGCACCGCCACGGATACCCAGGACGCGACGGGAAAGGTTACCGCCTCGGGGGAGAATTATCCGGACCCGCGCCGGATTGAGGAAGCGCTTCCGGGCCTGACGGGGGATATCATCCAGCGGCCCAGTGCCTACAGCGCCATCAAGGTGGGCGGGAAACCGCTGTATTCCCTGGCCCGGAAAGGACAAGCCACGGAGGCGCCGGAACGGAGGGTTCACGTGGAGGAGATCCGGATCCTGGGAGAGGAGCCGGATCACGGCGTCCGGCTGAGCATCCGATGCGGCCGGGGAACCTATATCCGTTCCATCTGCGACGATCTGGGGAAAATGTGCGGGTGCCCCGCCCATATGCGGAGCCTGATCAGAACCAGGACCGGCATCTTTACCCTGGAGGATGCCCTGACGGTGGAGGAAGCCAGGGAGCGGGCGGCAGCCGGCACGCTGGCGGAGGCGCTGATCCCCATGGACGGGCCCATCGGGCACCTGGGCCGCATGGACGCCCCCGGAAGGATGAAGAAAATGGTCCTCGCCGGTGCGAAGCTTCCGCTGGCCGGACTGACGGGGGACGCGCCGCCGGAAGGCGGGATCACCCGGATCTATCTGGACGGGGAGTTCCGGGGCATCGCGGAAAGACGGGGAGAGGAGCTGGCCTGGAGAGCGCAGCTGAATCCGGGAGAGGACTGACGATGAAAATCATTACCACGGGAGAGCGGGCCGGCGCGCGGGTCATCGCCCTGGGCACGTTTGACGGCGTGCACCGGGGACACCAGGAGCTGATCCGGACCGGGAAAAGACTGGCGGAGGAGATCGGAGCCGGGCTTCGGGTCTGCACCTTTGACCGGCATCCGCTGGAAGTACTGCGGCCGGAGGCGGCGCCGAAGCTGCTGGAAACCGGGGAGGAACAGGCGGCGCGGCTGGCCTCGCTGGGGGCGGACGAGCTTCGCGTGATCCCGTTTACCCGGGACACGGCGGAGACGGAACCCGGGGATTTCCTGCGGGCGCTGGAAACGGAATGCGATGTGGCCGCGGCGGTGGTCGGATGGAACTATACCTTCGGGCGGAAGGGAAGCGGAACGCCTGAGACCCTTCGCAGGGAGGGGGAGGCCAGGGGCTTCCGGACGCTGATCCTGCCCCCGGTCCGGACGGAGGAGGGTGAAATCATCTCTTCCACGGCGATCCGGGAACGGCTGACCCGGGGCGATCTGGAAGGCGCCAACCGGATGCTGGGATACGACTACGAGATCTCGGGAACAGTGGTGGAAGGAAAGCATATGGGAACCCGGATCGGCTTTCCCACGGTCAACATCGACACGGACGGCCGGAAGCAGCTGCCGGCCTTCGGCGTTTACCTCTGCAGGCTGGAAAGCGGGGGAGACGCCTGGAACGCGGTGGTCAACATCGGAAATCAGCCCACGATTCCCTCCGGCCGCGTGACTGTCGAGGCCCACGCGCTGGACGCGTCCCTGAACCTTTACGGCAGGCGGGCCCGGGTCCGGCTGATCCGGCGCCTGCGGCCGGAAAAGCGGTTTGAAACGATTGACGGGCTTATTGACCAGATCACACAGGACAGGAAACGGGCGGCGGATTTTTTCGCAAAAACCCCCCCTTCAGCTTGCCAGGCCCCGGAAAATACTGTATACTGACGCTTGCGGCCTTTTCGGCCGCGCCGAAAGAGGAGTAAGGAGGAGCACATGCCGACTACCAAGTTTGACAAGGAATCCATCAAGGACTCGATCGTGGGCAAGGTTCAGCGCTACAACGGGCTGACCATCGAGGAGGCGACGCCGCAGCAGATTTACCGCGCCGTGGCTTCCACGGTTCGGGACCAGATCATGCAGAAATACATGATTTCCCGGGAGGAGCGGAAAAAGAGCAAGGCCAAGCGCCTTTATTACCTGAGCATTGAGTTTCTGATGGGCCGCAGCATGTATACCAACATGCTGAATCTGGTTTCCAGCAAGGAATACACCGAGGCGCTCAAGGAGCTGGGGATCGACATCAGCGATGTGCTTCAGGAAGAGCCGGAACCCGGCCTCGGGAACGGCGGACTCGGGCGGCTGGCCGCCTGCTTTATGGACAGCCTGAGCAGCCTGGACCTGCCGGCCATGGGCTGCACCATCCGGTATGAGTACGGCCTGTTCCGCCAGAAGATCGTGGACGGACAGCAGGTGGAACTGCCGGACAGCTGGCTGGACAACGGAAACGCCTGGGAAAGCCCCGTGATGCAGGATACCTTCGAGGTTCATTTCGGCGGGCATGTGGACGAATTTGAGCTCAACGGCGAGAAGAAGTACGTGACCCGGGACTATTATACCGTGGAAGCGGTTCCCTACGACATGCCCATCGTCGGATACGACACGTCCACCGTGAACCCGCTGCGCATGTGGAGCGCCCGAAGCCCGAAGAAGATCGACCTGAACAGCTTCGGCGAGGGCCGCTATATTCAGGCCAGCGAGGAAATCGAGCTGGCGGAGACCATCAGCAAGGTGCTTTATCCCGAGGACAGGCACTACGAAGGCAAGCAGCTGCGGCTGAAGCAGCATTACTTCTTCGCCAGCGCCAGCCTGCAGTACATCATCCGGGAGTTCAAAAAGACCTTCGGCAAGGATTTCTCCAGGCTGCCGGAGAAGGTGGTCATCCAGATCAACGACACCCATCCCGGCATGGCCGTTCCGGAGCTGATGCGCATCCTGATGGACGAGGAAGGCCTGGGATGGGACGAGGCCAGCGCCATCACCCGGAAGACCATCGCCTACACCAACCACACCATCATGTCCGAAGCCCTGGAGAAATGGCCGGTTCACATGGTGGAACAGCTGCTGCCCCGCTGCTATCAGATCATCTGCGAGATGAACCGGCGGCTTTGCGAGCGGCTGTGGAACGCCTTCCCCGGGGACTGGGACCGGATCGCCCATATGGCCATCGTCAGCTATGACAACGTGCATATGGCGAACATGCTGGTGGCCATGAGCTACAGCGTGAACGGCGTCAGCCAGCTGCACGGGGAGATCCTGAAGCAGGATACCTTCCACGATTTCTACCTGATCATGCCGGAGAAATTCTGCGCCATCACCAACGGCATCACCCACCGCCGCTGGCTGATGAGCTGCAATCCCGGGCTGACGGATCTGATCACCGAGAGCATCGGCGAAGAATGGAAGAAGGAGCCGGAACAGCTGAAGGAGCTGCTGCCCTTCGCGGACGACGCGGCCTTCCGGGAACGTTTTGACCAGGTCAAGAAGCAGAACAAGGAACGCCTCGCCAAGATGCTGCTGGACCGGCAGGGCGCGGTGGTGGATCCTTCCTTCGCCTTTGACGTTCAGGCCAAGCGCCTGCATGAATACAAGCGCCAGATCCTCAAC
>CAMVDI010000132.1 GCA_947166205.1 uncultured Clostridia bacterium | reverse complement strand
CTATGACCTGCTGATGAACAACGTGAATTATGACAGCTGGGCGGACTATTACGTTCGCCTGCTGTCCATTTATGGGGTTCGTGAAGGAAAGGTCTGCGAATGCGCCTGCGGAACGGGGAGTCTGACGATTCCCCTGTACCGGGCCGGCTTTCAGATGACCGGGGTGGATCTAAGCCGGGAGATGCTGTGGCAGGCGGCCCAGAAGGCGAGAAAGCAGGGGATTGCCATCCCCTTTGTGCAGCAGGACATGAAGGCGCTGAACCTTCACCGGCCCATGGACGCGGTCATCGCCACCTGCGACGGGGTGAACTACCTGCTGAACGACGAGGAGCTGCGCAGCTTTCTGCGGGCGGCGTGGCGGGCGATCCGTCCCGGCGGCGCCCTGATCTTTGACGTTTCCACACCGCACAAGCTGCGGGATCAGCTGTGCTCCGGCCTGATCTGCGAGGATCTGGAGCAGGTGACCTATTTCTGGCAGAATATCTGGAATCCCCGGAGCCGCACGGTTGAAATGACGCTCTGCTTCTTTGTCAGGGAGCAGGACGGCAGATACCGCCGGATGGAGGAGAACCAGACCCAGAAGGCCTGGGAAGCGCAGGAGCTGAAGAACATGATGCTGGCCTGCGGATACCGGGGCGTATGCATGTATGGGGACGGGAACCTGAATCCCGCCCGGGAGACGGACCTGCGGTGGCATATCTGCGCCACGCGGCCTCCGGAGGAATAAGAGAACAGGATGAGTGAAATGATGGAACAGACGGATCCGCAGGGGATTGCCCCGAAGGCGGATGAGATTCTGCAGATTGATCTGGGCGGAGGACAGGCCCGGGTGCTGCTGTGCAGCTCGACCGGCCTGGCGCAGACCTGCCGGGATATCCACGGGGCTTCCCCGGTGGCGGCGGCGGCCCTGGGCCGGCTGATGACAGGCGCCGCCATGATGGGCATCATGCTGAAGGGCGACGAGGAGTCCGTGACCGTAACCCTGAAGGGCGACGGCCCCATGGGCACCCTGATGGCCATCGCGGACCACGGGGATATCCGGGCCTGCGCGGACGACCCCACTGTTTCCCTGCCGCCCCGGGCGGACGGAAAGCTGGATGTGGGCGGCGCGGTCGGCCATACCGGGAGGATGACCGTGGTTCGGGATCTGGGCGGCGGAAAGCAGTATATCGGCCAGAGCGAGATCGTCAGCGGCGAGATCGCCATGGATTTCGCGAACTACTTTACCGTATCCGAGCAGCAGCCGAGCCTGGTGGCCCTGGGGGTCCGGATTCACGAGGGACTTGTGCTGCAGGCGGGCGGGATCCTGATTCAGCCGCTGCCGGGATGCCCGGAGGAAATGATCGACCAGCTGGAGCTGCGCAGCCCCATGTTCGCGGATATCAGCCGGGAGCTGACCTTCGGCACGCTGGAGGAGCTGGCGGAAGGCTGGTTCCGGGGCCTGGAGCCGAAAATCCTGGAGCGGACGCCGATCCGATGGAAATGCAGCTGCAGCCGGAAAAGAATGGAAAAGGCGCTGATCTCCCTGGGAAGGAAGGACCTGCAGAGCCTCATCGACGAGGGAAAGGGCGCGGAGCTGAGCTGCCATTTCTGCCATCGGAAGCACTTTTTCACCACGGAGGAGCTGCGGGACATGATGAACCGGGCCAAACAGCCTGAAGGCGGGCAGCAGCCTGAATCGGAAGGGGAGACAGAACTGTGAGCAGAATGCCCATACTCAATTTTGACGAGCATTTCGCGGACTATATGTCCGCGTGGATGAAAAACCACCAGGGGGATTACGCGGGATACGACGCCATGGAGGAGGACCTTCCCCGCATCTACATGATGTTTCTGAACACCCGCGCCAGCTGGCTGGGAAACGTGACCCCGGGATCCTATTTCACCCAGTTCGAGGATCCGAAGGTGCTGGTGGACTGGATGCATGAATACTGCCGCCAGGGCGTGCCTGTGCCCGACCTGCTGACGGAGCAGATCACCTTTGTGGGCCGGCCCTGCGAGAAGCGGCTGCTGGAGCTGCTGAAGGATCCGGAGGCGGAGGAGGAGGCCTGCATGCTGGCCATCGGGCTGCTGCGGGAAATGGAAAGCACCCTGCCCCGCATGCTCTATATCAACTGGCAGCTGGACCGGGCCGAGAAGGACGAGATGAAGGACAACGCCCTGGAGAGCCTGCGGGAGATGGGTCCGTCGGTGGTTCAGCCGATCCTGCAGAATCTGGAGAAGGCCAACGACGCGGGGCAGGAGGCGCTGCTCGAAGTGCTGTCCAATTTTCCGGGGAATGAGCAGGTTTTCCGGCTGGCGATGAAGCTCTTCCACGCCCATCCGGAGAAGCGCGCCCTGTTCGCCGGGTATCTGGCGAAGATCGGGGACGACCGGGCGCTGCCGGATCTGATCAGCGCGGCGGAGGAGGATGGCGTCAGCTATCTGACCTTCATCGAGCTGCGGAACGCGATTGAGGCCCTGGGCGGCGTTTGCCCCGAGCGCGTTTTTGAGGACGATCCCGAGTACGAGGCCCTGCGCGGCATGGATATGACCTGACCCCGAGAAGGAGGGGGAAAATGCTGTGTAAGCAATGCGGATACTATGCCCAGGATGAGACCATCGTCTGTCCCAAATGCGGGGCGACGCTCCGGGATGCCGGGGAAGGCTACGGCGCCGAGTCCATCCGGCAGGGAAAGCGCGCGCGGGAGGCGGTGAAGAACAGACCCGCACAGAAGCAGGAGGAGATCCGCCGGAAGCGCCGCAGCGGCGCCAGCCATGCCACGGTTCCACTGCAGCCTGTCCGGGACACCCGGGACGTGCTGCCGGAATATTTTGATCCTATGGTGGATGACCTGGGCGGCATCGGGGAGGACCGGTCCGAGCAGGAGGCCACCTTCGAACGAAGACCCATGCAGGTCTACTCCGAGGAATCAGCCCGGCAGGCACAGGCGGCGGCCTATGCCGCCCGCCACGCGCCGGGCCACCGTCAGGGACGGATGGTCAACTGGTTCCGGGTGGGACTGACAGCCTTTGTGCTGCTGATTTTCCTGATCGCCGGAGGCTATCTTTTCCTGAAGCGTACGGAGACGGGACAGAAGCTGATGGCCCGCATGGGCCGGGACGCCACCTCCACCGCGCTGTGGAAGCTGGGCGAGGAAATGCTGGACGGGGGAAATATCGGCGACGCCATCACCTATTTCGAGAAAGCGTGGGCCCAGGACAAGGAGAACGACGCCGTGGACGTGGACGGACTGCTGCTGCTCGGTTCCGCCTATGAGGCGGACGGAAGGCAGGAAGACGCGGCGAAGCTTTACGAGATCATCTATACGGAGACCCCCAGCCGCACGGAGGCGTATGTAAACCATATCCGGATCCTGTTGGGCAGCAACGAACCCGGGGCGAAGGCGAAGGCCAGCGAGCTGATGAAGCTCGCCTATGAGCGGACGGGAGAAACCTCCTTTCTTACCCAGCGGAACGACTTTGTGCCCGCGCCGCCGGAGGTGGACCTGACCGCGGGATACTACGAGACCAAGAAATATATCGCCATTACCTCGTATCAGGGGTTTGACGTATACTACACCTTTGACGAGAACGCGGATCTGCCTTCGGGCGGAATCAAATTTACCGACCGGGTTTTCCTGGATGAGGGGATCCATACCCTGAGGGCCGTGGCCGTGGACGGGGAGCTGGTTTCCGATGAGCTGCGGGGCACCTACCGGATCATCATGCCTTCGCCCCAGACGCCGAGAACCTCTCTGGCACCGGCCACCTACAAAACCCGGCAGCGGGTCCGTCTGAAGCCTGGGCTCGACAACGAAAACGACGATGACATCGTGATCTACTACACGGTGGACGGCTCTTCGCCGGACGCGGACAGCCCCATCTATACCGGGGAACCCTTCTGGCTGCCGGGCGGGCGCGTGACGCTGAAGGCGGTGGCGGTCAACAAATACAACAAGGTTTCGAACATGCTCGAGACCCTGTACAAGATTGAGATTCCGGAACCGCTGAGAGGCTACAATTCGGAGCAGGACGCGCCGAAGGACTTTACCCTTTACGTGACCGGCATGATGGAGTTTCAGCGGCTGTTCGGCGAAGGAACCCTGGCGGGCAATGTGACGCTGGAGAACATCGAAACCGAATGCAGGCGGTATGACTACAACTGGGGATACGCCGTGATGAGCAGGACCAAGGCCGGATGGGTCGTGGCGGAGGTGTGCCTGACCTCGGCCGGGCCGATTGCCGCGCCCCGGGGAACGGCCATCGGGGACACGGAGAGCTTCGTGGTCGGAAAATTCCGGGATATGGGCCAGGTGGAAAGCCCCAGCGGAAACCGGGGACTCTACTCCAGCAAGGACGGAACGGGCAAGATCTGGGTTCAGGAGGACGGCGGAAAGATCATCCGGTACCGCTGCTACACCCCCGATTCCAGCCACTGGTGGCAGCTGGAGTACCGGCTGAACAAGGCGGGCACGGTGACGAGCATCGATATGCTCTACGAACCATAACTTCTCTTTTCAGGCGGGCGGAACAGCCTTTCGGCGGACGGCTCGCTTTCCGGAAGAACGACAAAAAAAAACGCTGAATCGACTTCAGCGTTTTTTTGTCGGAATATCTGCGGTTTACGGCGCTTTTATCACGGCGCGGCCGCGTTACAGCGTTACGCCGGTTTTGAAGATCGCCAGATCGTGGAAGCCGCGGGCCTCGCTGACCACTTCCTTGCCGGAGGCTACCTCCAGCACCAGATCCAGCAGCGCGTCGGCCAGCTGATCCAGCGTCTTTCCCCGGAGCAGATCCCCGGCGGCAAAATCGATCCAGTGGGACTTCCGGTCCGCGAGGGTGGGATTGGTCGCGATCTTCAGGGTTGGCACAGGGGCGGCGAAAGGCGTTCCCCGTCCGGTAGAGAAGAGCACCAGATTCGCGCCGGAGGCGGCGAGCCCCGTGGCGGCGACCAGATCATTGCCCGGGGCGGAGAGCAGATTCAGCCCGGGGACGGAGACCCGCTCCCCATAGGCCAGCACGCCGCGCACCGGGGAGAAGCCGCTCTTCTGGGTGCAGCCCAGGGCCTTGTCCTCCAGGGTGG
>CAMVDI010000131.1 GCA_947166205.1 uncultured Clostridia bacterium | reverse complement strand
GTATCCATGTTCGGCGATCCGTGAAACAGGGACGTAAAGCCGGATGTGAAGAATTTTCCGTTGATGATCATCACGGCCGCCGCCAGAATCAGCTCAAAAAGTCCCAGAAACACGTGGTTGTCAAAAACAGCCGGCGCTGGCCACCCCCACATGCCGTGCCCCATGGAAAAATACATGAGGGTCAGCAGAATCGGCACCGAGAGCAGCAGCCGTTTCCTGAGCACGGGAGTCTCATGATCCCTGAGCGCTTCCGCGTCCGCCCAGGCGGGATCACCGCCGGAACCTGCTTTTTTGGCCGCGCCCTTCAGGGAGGCTCCGTATCCGGCGTTCTCCACGGCCCGGATGATTTCGGCGGAGGAAGCCGTCCCCTCAACGCCCATGGAATTTGTCAGAAGGCTCACCGAGCAGGATGTGACGCCCGGCACGCCGGATACCGCCTTTTCAACCCGGCTTGAGCACGCGGCGCAGCTCATGCCGGTTACCGTATATTGTTCCATCTGTGTCACCAGGCCGGCCCGTCGCCGGCAGCCAATTTCACCCGAAAGCGCTCCGCGGGCCGCGCTTTCATGCCGTACCATCCCGCCGGCGAGCCGCCGGCTTCCAATTCCCCCTGAAAGCGCTCCGCGGGTTTGCGCTTTCATATCGAAAGGAACTGCCTCTCATGCACCCGGGCACTCGAGGCAGTTCCCTGCAGTTTATTCTTCTGTCAGCGCAAAACCGGGAGGCCGGGGAAACTGTCCGGAATCAGCCTGTGCCGAATGCGCCGAATGAATCAGTCCGGGTCAGCGGGTTCCTTACATCAGCTTCCGGAACATTTCCTCAAACTGCTCCAGGGAAGCCGGGCGCGGATTGCCGGGCGCGCAGGCGTCGGCCGCGGCGGATTCGCACAGGAAGGGCAGATCCTCTTCCTTCAGCTTCTCCAGCTTCGTCGGAATGCCCACGTCGACGGAAAGCTGACGGACCGCGTCCACGGCGGCCTTCCGGTAAGCGGCCTGATCCATCCCCGTCGTATCGACGCCGAAAGCTTCCGCGATCTTTTTGAATTTCTCGCCGGTGTATTCCGCGTTGAATTCCATCACGATGGGCAGCATCATCGCGCAGGCGACGCCGTGGGGCGTGTCATAAACCGCGCCGAGGGTATGCGCCATGGAATGGGCGATCCCGAGGCCCACGTTGGAATAGGCCATCGCGGTGACGTACTGGGCCAGCGCCATGCCTTCCCGGCCGTCCGGATCGTTGGCCACCGCCTTGCGCAGGTTGGCGGCGATCAGCTGAATGGCTTCCAGGTTCAGGCAGTCCGAAAGCTCCCAGGCGGCGCCGGTGGTATATCCCTCGATGGCATGGGTCAGAGCGTCCATACCGGTGGAAGCGGTCAGGCCCTTCGGCATGGAGGACATCATATCCGGGTCGACGACGGCCACGTCCGGGATGTCGTTGGGGTCGACGCAGACGAACTTGCGCTTTTTCTCAACGTCCGTGATCACGTAGTTGATGGTGGATTCCGCCCCGGTGCCTCCGGTGGTCGGAACGGCAATGGTGAACACGGTGCGCTTCTTCGTCGGCGCGACGCCTTCGAGGGAGCGGATGTCCGCGAATTCTGGGTTGTTTACCACAATGCCGATTCCCTTGCCGGTATCCATGGAGGAGCCGCCGCCGATGGTGATCATGAAGTCGGCTCCGCTGGCCTTGTAGGCTTCCACGCCGTGCTGAACGTTTTCGATGGTGGGATTGGGTTTGATATCCGTGTAAACCGTATAGGCGATTCCGTTCTGATCCAGCAGATCCGTCACTTTCGCGGTGACGCCGAATTTGACCAGATCAGGGTCAGAGGCGACAAAAGCTTTCTTGAAGCCGTGTGCGGCAACGATTCCCGGAATCTCCCGGATCGCTCCGTGGCCATGGTAGGAAACACCGTTCAGGACAAAACGATTGACTGACATGATCCTTCCCTCCGTCTGTTAAGTTCCCCCCGGGGTGATGCTTCGCCGCGGGGCGCCCCCAATATTGTAAATGAACCTTCCGGATTTGTCCAGCGCGGATTACGCGGAGAAAAACAGAATGAATACAGAAAACCCTTTTCGCTCCGCAACGGTTCCGGTTGCGCGGAGGCGGTACCTGCGGTAAAATAGAATGTAAAATGTCCGGGAAAAGAAATCTGCGGGGAGGCACGGATATGACAGCCGGAAAAGCAGCGTCAAAACATCTGATCCTCTTTTGGCTTGCCGCCCTGGCGGTCTGCCTGCTGCTGTTCTCCGGGACGGCCGCCGCGGACGATCTGAGTCCTGCCAATTCGCAGCTGGTCGTGCTGAGCGGGGGGACGGGCGGCAGCTTTGACGCGGCGGCGGATGACTATCTCCTCCTGGAGGAAGATGTCATCGTTCTGCGGGAGGCGGACGGCTTTTCCCTGACAGGGCTGGACGGAGCCCAGAAGGTGAAGGGACAGGATTTCCCGCTGTATCAGGTTACAAAATCTTCCTCCGGCTCATGGCCCTCGGTGCCCACCGCCGGGGCAACCGTATGTTTCGTTCCTTCCGGCCCAAAGTCCCTCAGCGAAATCCAGCTGATGACCGTGCAGGCGGTCAGCGGAGACTCCCTTACGGCCTACGGCGGGCCGCCGGAGTCGGATTACGACGGCTCCGCGCCCAAATGGTTCATGCGGTGGGTGTACAAAGTCTTCAAGGACGCCCGGTACTCCGGCCGGGGGGCCGTCACCGATTTCACGAGGGAGCTCAATTATCGGGATTATGTGAACATGCGGATCTCGGTCAACTCGGCTCTGGAGATCAGGATCTGGAAAGAGGACAAAAATGGGCCGCTGTACATGTCCTTCGGCTATGAGCTTGGCATCCCCTCCCTGACAGGGTCGCTGGACAGCAAGGGCGGGAGCGTCTCGGTTTCGCTGGATCTCATCGAAATCCCCATTGTGGGGATTCCGGAGGTGGGTCTCAATCTGACCATGGGGCCCGAGCTGATCCTGACCGGCCAGGGAACTTTCCGGGCGCATATGACCGCCACCCGGAAAACGGTGAAATATACCATTTATTCCGACGGAAGCTCCAGCACGGACAAAAGCTCCAGCGACGGGGTTTTCGAGCTGGACGCCGTCACCGGAGAGATGGACTGTCACCTGAAACTGTCCATGAGCATGGCGTTCAAGGCACTGGTCATCTCCGCCGGATTTCACGAAAACACAGGATACCATTTCAAGGTCGGCGTCTGCGGAAACGACGGCGGCAACCCCAAACAGGACACTGCGGCGGACGCCTATGTCCGGACCTGGCACCTGTGCAAGCCGGGAAACTGCCTGAACGGAGGCGCCGTCTTCGAGAGCGGATGGGGTTTTTCCATCAGCGTGGGCTTCGGGCCTTTTTCCGTCACCCTGACCGGCTTCGACATTCCCCTTCTGGAAAAGGGGATGTGGAACTTCTATTATTCCATTACCTACAACGAGTTCAGGCTGGTTCCGTACACGGGGCTGGACATGGCGTCCTACGACCCCTTCTATGCCGAAACCCCCTGCCCCCACAAGGCCTGGCGCCTGAACGTGAAGGCGGTTCACAAAAACGATCCCTCGAAGGCGGTGCCCTACGCGGTGATCGGTCTGGCCAAGGCGCCGGACTACAAGGGCAGGACACCGACGGAGGCGGCCGTGCAGGCCAATTCCTATTTCCACACCGGCAGCAGCGGCGAGGGCGTGCTGTTCATCCCGGCGGACACCCAGACCGTGATCCGGGCGACGGATCCCCTCACCTCCGACGCGGGGGAGAAAGCGGTGCGCAAGTACGAGGCGCCGGAATCCCTGGTCATCGAGATCGATTACAAGCCGCTGGATCTTCACTTTTTCCCGAACACGGATGAGAAGGTCGAATCCATGCCCCAGAGCCGTTCCGCCTATCCCGGGGACGTGGTTTCGCTGAAGGGCCCCTCCGGATTTCCCAGGGCCGATGGCATGGAATTCGCGGGCTGGTCCGAGGACCCGAACGCCCGGTGGAACGAGCCGGAGAAGCTCGTGACGAAGGCGGAGCTGACCCTGGACCGGAGCTACACCTTCTACGCGGTCTGGAAAAGATATTTCAACATCGAATTCTACAATTACGATCACAGCCTGCTGCGGTCCCTTCGGCTTCCGGAGTTTTCCGAGGTGGCCTATACCGGGGCGAGACCGACCCGGCCCGCCGACGAGCATTATGACTATATTTTCTCCGGATGGGAGCCCGTGCTGGAGACGACAGCCCTGCGGAACATGGTCTACACCGCCCAGTACTGGGGAAAATGCAAGACCTTCTATACCGTGACCTGGGAGGATGAGGACAGGAACGAGCTGGAGAAGGACGTAGGCGTGATTTACCTGGCCATGCCGCAGTACAACGGGCCCACGCCCACGAAGCGAGGCACGTCCTCCACATTCTATTTCAGCGGATGGGATCCGGAGCCGTCGCCGGTGACCGGGAATATCACGTATACGGCCAGATTCAGCACGGTTCCCACGGAGATGTGCGTCGTCACCTTCGAGGGCGGCGGCGGATATCTGGTGCCGGAGCCCCAGCTGGTCCTGCAGGGTAACCGCGCCGTCCGGCCCGCCCGCGACCCGGCCAGGGACGGATATGAATTCGGGGGCTGGCTGCTGGAAGGAAATCCCTATGATTTCACCGACCCCGTGCTGAACAGCCTGACGCTGACCGCCTCCTGGCTCCCGGTGACCTACAGTTTTACGGAAGGGGACGGGCAGACCTGGCTGAACACGGCGGAGCAGGGCCCTTCCTTCAGGGTCTCCCGAAACCTGCGGGATGAAAAGACCTTCGGGCTCTTTGCGGAGCTGTTCCTGGACGGCGGCTCTGAACCCCTGGACGGGACCCATTTCACCCATGAGAAGGGCAGCCTGCGGCTGGCGCTGCTGCCGGATTACGCCAGGACGCTCTCTCCGGGGACGCACAGGCTCAGGGCGGTTTTTGCCGACGGGGAGGCGCAGTGCGCCTTCACGGTCCGGGCCGGCGCGTACAGCATCTCCTACAATCTGGCGGGAGGCAGGCTGCCGGAGGGGGCGGAGAACCCGGAGGCCTACACCTCCGAGGATGCCTTCACGCTGGTCAATCCCGTGATGGAGGGGCACACCTTCATCGGCTGGACGGGGACCGGGCTTCCTT